>QMTG01000017.1 GCA_003649915.1 Thermoplasmata archaeon | reverse complement strand
GGCTCCGAAATAATAGGGCTTGTGCCTATGCGTGCTCTTGTGGATGTTGCATCCTTCTACCTGCGCCTAGAGGGGTTTGACCCCTCACAGGTTCTGGAGAGCAAAATAAGGGAGGTGCTTTAATGCTCAGGGAAATGAGGGTCGAAGACTTTGTAAGGGAAGTTGGCTCGTCATCCCCAGCCCCTGGTGGCGGCTCTGTTGCTGCGCTTGCAGGCGCGCTTTCCGCAGCCCTTGTCTGCATGGTAGCCGAATTGACGATGAACAAGAAGGGATATGAGGATTATAGGGATGATATGATCAGGATTAAGGGCAAAGCCAAAGATGCTATGGAGGAGCTTATAAGGCTTGTTGACGAAGATACCGAAGCCTTCAACTTGGTGATGAAGGCGTACAGAATGCCAAAAAATAATGAGGAAGAAAAGAGGAAGAGAAAAGAGGAAATAGAAAAGGCATTGAAAAACGCAGCACTTGTTCCACTAAAAACAATGGAAAAATGCACTGAACTGTTTTCTGTATTGCCAGAAATCGCAAGCAAGGGAAACGTTAACTCAATAACAGATGTTGGTGTTGCTGCAGCCCTGTGCAATGCTGCCATATTTTCAGCTGCTCTGAACGTGGAGATAAATCTAAAGGGCATAGAGGACTATGATTTCAAGGAGGATGTTGTAAGCAAGGTTACGGTGTTGGCTGAGGACTCAAAAAAACTCCAAGATGTTATGGACACGGTCATGAGCAAAATTAGGGATATGGATTAGATTATGCTGTGAAGGCTACAATAACAGAGGGTAAAACTGGAGAAATTAGAGCACACTTAATGATACACTTACAAAAATTTATATTCTTGATATGGTTATGGTATAGTGAGTTAGTATAGGAGGATAGGCTTAATGAAAAAGCTAAAAACTTACATAGATACGTCTGTATTTGGAGCATTATATGATATAGAAGATAAGTACAGAGTGGAGATTACTCAACAGTTCTCGATGATAATGAAACAAAAAGATAAGTTTATCCCATGTATTTCTAATGTTGTTATAGAAGAGATTGAAAAGGCACCTTTGACCATTAAGAGAGACCTTAAAAACAAGATAAAGAATATCGAACCTACTATAATCTACGAGAATGAAGAATGTACTATTTTAGTAGAGGAATATTTAAAAAGAAAAATAATCCCTAGAAAATACAGGGACAATGCTAGACACATTGCAGTGGCAGTTGTTCATAATCTAGATATAATAATCACGTGGAATTGTAGACATATGGCAAATATCGAAAAGAAAAGACAAATAAACGGTGTTAATATCAGTTTAGGATACAATCAAATTGATATAGTAACTCCTATGGAGGTGATCGGGTATGGGTAAATGGAAATATAAATCTCTGGAATGGATACACAAAATACGCGAAGAAAATTATAAGAAGACCAAGGATAAGCCTCTGATTGAAGTCATTAAAAATAGTGTAATAGAGTGTAAAAAAAGAAGAAAAGAGTATGGAATATAACAGTGCATACCATTGTATCCACCGCTTCAATTTAGTGCTATTGCACTTTTAAGCATAATTGCACCAATAGTTGATTTATACACCTGTTGCATATTCCCCGCCTTAACTTTGCACTCTCCGCTTTGCATAAATTATTTATAGGATTGAAGATATTTATTTACCATTATGAAGAAATGCCCTGTGTGCGGCGAAAATAACCCTGAGGAATCTGTTAAATGCTCTAGATGTGGGTATGTGTTCGGAGAGGAAATTTACGGTGATTCTCGCGATGATGTATTGAAGAAAAAAATTGAGAACTTTAAAAAATACAGGGAAAAACTCAAGCAAAACTTCAGTATTTATTTTTCATATTTTGAGGATATTGATAGCGGCCTGAGCGAGGCAGAATTCGCTGCACTCCTTTCCAACGCTCTTTCTCTTCTTAGTCTTCCGCTCAAACTATCCTTGGATATGCGTGTGGATTTTTCCACTGAAGAGACGAAGTTGATCAAAATTATGGACGCTAGAGTTGAGGAAATGGAAACTGAAAGGGGGTGGCAATCACTCCCCGTGCAGGTTTATGTAAGGCTCGGAAATGCTTTTTTCTTCATGCAAAATATGGATAAAGCACTCAAGTATTATGACAGAGCACTTCTTGTAAGTCCAAAGTACGATATTGCGCTAAAAAATAAATCTCTGCTTCTCTTTAAAATGGGAGAATACAAAAAAGCAATGAAGATCTTGGACAAGATTGGCGTGGAAGATAGTGAGGTGAGGGCGCTTAAGCAGTTAATTCTTCAATTGATTGATAAAAGTCCTTCCCCGTAATTCTGAAATACATTGTTACATAAAGTCTGCTTATTTCTTTTGCAATATTCTCGGGAAGTGGAGGTATTGGGGGCTCTTCCATCCCTTTCTCCCTTGCCCTCTTCAACTCATCATAATACGATATTTTTTTGTAATACTGCCTGACTGCCTCCTTGCTCAATTCCACATACTTTCCCTCATCATAAGCGTCTGCATCCCACCATCTGTCCTCATCGGGTGTGCCAAACGTGTCTATGAGAACGATCTCACCATCATTACCCAACGCGAACTCCTTTTTACCGTCAACATGGATAAGTCTTCTCTTGGCAACGTCGTGCTTTATCCTTTCATCTATTGCCATTATTGTCTCAAATATTTCGTCTATCTGCTCTTTATTAAGGCACGATACTTCCATCGCCTCCTCCATCGTAACCACGCGGTCATAATGCTCAAACTTCGTAGTTATCTCAAAGTAAGGCTCGGGTAATTCCTCTCCGTACTCGGGTACAGAGTTAGACCTAAAACCTAGAGCCTTCGCATCTATCACGCCCCTCTTTAGCCTATCATATAGCGAGCCTGCAACGTAGTAGCGTGCGATAAACTCCAAAGGTATGACGTAGTTTTTTTCCCCTCTTATCTCTGAGTAGTCCATTATTACTTTAAAGCGTTTCACTCTCATGCGTGATGGAGATAGCAGACCAAGGAAGTGGTTGGGTATCCCCATGTCGTTGGCAACTGAAAACCAGTGTGATGCACTCAGACATAGTACAGCGCCCTTGTTCGGTATAGGTGTGGATATTACCTTATCAAACACGGATATCCTATCGCTGAAATGAAAAACGAGTGTGTCTTGCGATTCCTCGTAAACGTCCTTTACCTTACCTCTGCGGTAAAGCTTCATACACTTGACCCATCATGCAGTATAGTCATTTCTATTTTACGCTAAGATGCCCTTGGGCACCCTTCGCACTAGTACGCTCTGGCACGAACTTGTATCCGTAGTATATTATGCCTCCTTCGCCATCCTCGCCAATCCTACGCAACACGGCACGAACTCTCATCCCGATGTGCACCTCGCTCGGGTCGCAATCAACAATCTGAGCAGTAACCCTTGGTCCTTCATCTAGTTCAACGATTGCCATAACATACGGTGTTTGCATCTCAAAGTCTTTTTGGGGGGTATGAATCACAGTGTAGGAGTATATCTTACCAGAGCCGCTTAGTTTAACCCTTTCCATTGAGCCTAGACTCTTCCTATGACATACTGGGCATACATCCCTCGGCGGAAAGTAAACCTTACCACACACCTTGCACTTCGTGCCCACAAGGTTGTACCTGCTTCCTATATGCCTCCAAAACCTCGGAATTGCCATATCAGTTCACCCTCCTCATAATGTGAACAACTGCCGTTGCCCCAGTACCACCAACATTATGGGCCAACCCGATCTCTGCCCCATCAACCTGCCTTTTTCCCGCCTCGCCCCTCAACTGATACACTATTTCTACAGCCTGCGCAATACCCGTAGCGCCAACAGGATGCCCCTTCGCCTTAAGCCCTCCAGATGTGTTCACAGGAATCTCGCCATCTCTCTCGGTCAGTCCCTCTTCCACAGCCTTACCACCCTCACCTTTTTTGAAAAAGCCCAAGTCTTCCGTTGCTATAATCTCGTTTATTGTGAAACAATCATGCACCTCAGCAACATCAACATCGCTCGGCATAATACCAGCCATCTTATACGCCTCTCTTGCCGCAAACACCGTGGACTTCATTGTGCAAATGTCCTCGCGGTCATGAAGGGCTAGGCTCTCCGATGCCTGCCCTGACCCTATTATCTCTATGGGCGTGTCCGTGTACTTCTTTGCCATCTCAAGCGGTGCAAGAACTACTGCTGAAGCCCCATCCGTAACTGGAGAGCAATCGTATAGCCCTAGGGGGTAGGCAATCATTGGTGCATTTAGGGCAGTATCCAAATCAATCTCGCGCCTGAACTGGGCGTTTGGGTTTAGCGCGCCATTTCTGTGGTTCTTCACAGCAACCATTGCCAGTTGCTCCTTTGTAGTCCCATACTCATACATATGTCTTACAGCCATCATTGCGTAAAGGCCTGGGAAAGTCATGCCAACAAAAGCCTCCCACTCTTGGTCTGCAGCCATGATTAGCGTTGCAGTAGCATCCGCGCCACTGACATCCGTCATTTTCTCAGCACCGCCAACAACCACTATATCGTGTATTCCCGATGCCACAGCCATGAAACCGTGCCGTAACGCTAGGCCGCCCGAGGCACAGGCTGACTCAACCCTAGTAGCAGGTATATGTCGCTTTGCAAGACCTGCATAGTCCGCAATAAGCGCTGCAACATGCTCCTGGTTTATGAAGTTGCCAGCCGACATGTTACCAACGTAAATGGCGTCTATGTCACTCCCAGATATGTTTGCGTCCTCTATTGCCTTTATCCCTGCCTCAATACCGATATCACGCAGGGATTTATCCCACAGTTCACCGAACTTAGTTGTTCCAACACCAATTATTGCCACACGCCTCATATCAATCACACACCTAGGTGTATCTTTCGCCTGAATTTTGCGTATATGGCGTAGTCGACCATCTTGTAGTTTTCCACCAATTCCATCACACTTGGCCCCATATGCCTTGGGTAGTTCTCAATCTCGTCTTCCACGGTTATGTCAAAAGCGTCAGAGCCTGCACCTGAGCCAAAAGATACTGCAATTATCCTATCACCAGGCTTTGCAACATCAAGTACTGCGGCAAGGCCAAGAGGAACAGCCCCTGAGTACGTGTTTCCTATGTAAGGTGTGAGTAAGCCTGTGGTTATCTGTTCTTTTGTAAATCCCAAAATTTTTGCCACACGCATTGGAAACTTGCCATTAGGTTGATGAAAAACAGCGTAATTGTAATCAGAGGGCTTTGTTCCAACGGATTCCATCAAATGCTTTGTACAGTTTATTATGTGCTTAAAGTAAGCAGGCTCACCAGTAAATCTGCCACCATGACTAGGATACTTCTGCCCTTCCCTCCTCCAAAAGTCTGGTGTGTCCGTGGTATAAGATACAGTATGATTTATTCTTGCAATAACTCCTTCCTTTCCTATTATGTATGCAGCACCTCCAGCAGATGCAGTATACTCCAGAGGGTCCCCAGGCGCACCTTGGGAAGTATCTGCTCCTATTGCCAAACCGTACTTTATCATGCCACTCTTAACCATGGCCATGCATGTTTGAATAGCCGTAGTACCAGCCTTGCATGCAAATTCGTAGTCTGCTGCGGTCAGATATGGTGTTGCACCTATCGCCTCTGCTACGATGCTAGCTGTGGGTTTTACAACATACGGATGTGATTCTGAGCCAACAAATACTGCACCAATGTCCTTCGGGTCAATATTCACCCTTCGCAAAGCGTTCCTTGCAGCCTCGATTGCTATTGTTGCTGTGTCCTCATCAGGCCCAGGGACTGATTTGCTGTAGACCGCCAATGACTTGCTCCTTGCCTCTCCATCAGCACCCCATACCCGTGCAATCTCGCCCACATCTATTCTGTAACGCGGTATATAGGCACCATAACTCACAATACCAGCGCTCATTTATCATCCCTCTCTCACTTTATTCTCATATCCTCAAGGCTTTTCTTGAGCATATCTAGGCTCAAATCCGTGACAACGAGTGGTATTCCTTCAATTCTTGCAAGTTTTATTGCCAGATTATCAACACTCTGAGGTCTGTGATAAACAACCATTGCAGGCTTCAGCATGTGCGTTCTCACGGCAATCATTGGAGACCTACCATATTTCACACCAGTGAATATGAGTGCACGCTCTGTGCTCCATCCGTATATTTGAAGGTAATCATTAGGGTCTAGGCTTACTATTGCTTTTATGCTGTCAATTATTGTATAGCCAAAAATTTCACGCTTTGGTGCCACACCAGATATATCCCTCCCACCAATGATTGATAAGAACTTCTCACCTGGGACAGGCTCGGAAAATTCCCCTATGCTTATTATGGCATCAGACTGCACCATAGAATACCTCTTTCTGATTTCGCCTCCTCTCTCTTCATCAATTATAAGCAACGCTCCAACAAATCTCCTTATAAACTGTGCCCCAGGAGACCTTCTCCTTCCAGATTCGTAGTCGCTTATCATAGATGGACTAACGCCCATAGCCCTTGCAACATCCCTCTGTGACGCCTTGAAGACGAGCCTCCATTTTTTCATGGCCGAGCCCGGCTTTTCTGCCATAACAATTTCGCCTGCGATTTTTTCATCCAAACTTAGCATCGGTTACCCATAGTTTTCTCCTATATATATTTTGCTTATCATCATACTCGACAATTGTCGCTTTTAGTAGCAAACATCACATTATCACCCAATATAAAGGCGCTTACCCCTATCACTCCAATATCCAAGCCTTTTTGCCTTCTTTTCCACCCTACCTATGAAAAAGCCGAGGAATGGAAGCAGTGCAGGCTGGTACCATTTATCTTTAAGGTAAACTTTGAGTATTTCCTTACTCATTCTAACGCCGTGTGTTAGACATTTCGTTAAAAGTTCTTTATGAAGGTCAGTGACCTCATATGCCCTGAACCAATCTTTGTTGCTAAGCATGCCCATAGGGACGAAAAACATGGGCATTATTATCGCTCTGAAGTCCCATAATTCTTCTATGAGTTGCAATGTGTATTCAACGTCTTTTTCCGTCTCTTCCGGAAGCCCCACTATTATCGTCATAGCGGGTATGAGGTTCACATCCTCCATTATTGATGCTGCTTCCACAACAATCTCTGGCCACTCTTTTGTAGAGAAGGGTTTAGCCTTAGCAGGCATGATTTTTTCAGCAAGTTGTGGCGATCCCGTCTCGATTCCTATCTCGGCACCCCACCATTCCTGCTCATCATCAAGCACAATCTCGGATATTTTTGTTATGAGTTTGGAATCCCTCTCTGCCTTCACAATGGCGGCAATTGATGCATGAGCCCATGCTATTTTGCGATAATACTTTTTGAAAAGCTTATGAAGGTTTATGAGCGGGGTCTCCTTTGGTATTACACCATTCGCTCCATACAATAACACATCCTCACTGTGCATTATTCCATCCCTTACGCCCCTCCTCACATTCACCAAGATCTCTCTTTCAATCTTATCAAACGGAATAAATCTCAGAGGTCTAAGCGTGACTGAGCAGAACTTGCATCCCCTAGGACAACCCCGCATTACCTCAACAAGACCATTAACACTGGGTGCCTTTATATCAGATATTTCATCAATGCATGGTGATTCTTTTGGTTTGACTACAACATACTCTGGCAACTCCTCGCCATTAAGTGCTTTTTCCACAAGATTGCATATTATTCTCTCGCCCTCGCCCTCAACAACACAATCCACCCCCCATTTTTTCATCAAATCTTTCCTGTGCCTCCAGTGCCATGCAGCGGGTCCACCCGCAATTATCTTAACACCACGTTTCTTCATTGCCCTAATAGCTGGGCTTTCCATGAGACGCTTAAAAGACCTAGCGTTTACTGTTTCTGTCTTGAATATTGATGCAAACGTGCTTGAAGGCGGGCAAAAGCCAAAATAGTCATGATGAGATAGCAACAACAACTTTGCGCTCTTCACATACTTTCCGAGTTTGGAGGGGTCTATTATTGCAGCCTTGTATCCACAATCTATGAGTTTTGCCTCAATTTTTCTCATGCCGTAGGGGGCCTGCCATGGTCTTCCAAACCTATCTGTCTTCATTGGTGGGGCAAATAGTAACAACCACATCCACTCAGGGATAATCTTTGGCGGACCTGTAGTGCCAAATCCCATGAATTCCTTACCCCAATGATTTGACATCATTGTTCTATCGGTGGTCATTATTATGTCATACATATCAAACATCCTCCCTGCAAGGTCTTATGATGCGCTGTTGATGCACTGTATCTAGTCGCCTTCCTTATCTTGCTCACAGGGAGAGGTTGTTTGGATAGGAGACGGACTGCATATATGAGATCGCATCCTCCACGTAACCCGATGTTATGAAGCATTGATGCCTGCCGTTGTGCTGCTGTTACTTCCATGGCTTACCCTCCGATTTCAACACGCCACCATTATCACATACATTACTCAAATCAAACCAATTTTTTAATATCAATCCTTGTTTATCATCTGAATACGCCTTGCTTGCGCCTTGCTTGTGCACCACTCAGTATCCTAGGGTAACACTAATTATTCAATAATATGTATATTTTCGATGTATTTGTGACAACATATAATTTTTTTATTTAAGTGTTCCGCCTCGTCCCATATTTCCTTTGAAGATATCACAGGCCATGGTATTTGCGTACATACTACTAAAAATCATCACATGTTTTTATACTCAACTCTTGCCCCATATTAACTTTACATCTGTGCATCAGGCAAACTATTTGGCCCTATTAACTATGATGAAAATGATGCTTAGATTCCCCAGAATTGATCGCTCTTTCTCTTTATTTTAATTAGTTCCTCAAGTATTTCCATCTCATCATCGTTCAAAAGATTACCTTCAAGGAGTTTTCTCACATCTCCCTCGGGTATGTCCACGTAAAGCACATCCTCCACCCTTACATGCCTTCCCACTGTTGCCCCCTCTATTGCTATTGCCACCTCTTGCCCGTTCGCCGCCTCCTTCAGGCTCTTCCCCTCGCTCTGTATACTCTTTATTTTACCGATAACGCGTCCATCATCCCTTATAAGCCTTTGCCCAGGTCTTATTCTACCACCGAGAACACGCACACCAACAATTGCCGGCTTGCTCTGCCTGAAAACACAGCCGGGGAGTATTTTTATCTTGCCAGGATGTGTTATCTCTATCCTCTTTCCCATTTCAAATTCCTTCCTAACCCTCTCATACCACTCAAAATAATCCTCTATTAATCTGTATATTATGTTACCAGAGATTACATGCACCCCTCTGTTCTCAATCTCTAACTCTGCATCTGGGAGAATTCTTACATTGAAAGCAAGTATTACCCTTCTTATGGGATTATTAACTGTCGAACACTCAACAATATCTTTCTTGGATACATCACCCACTTCCGCCCTCCAAATCCCAACACCCTTATCATTCAACTCCTTTGCCAACGCCTCAAGGGAGCCGATAGCATCAGCCTTTATAAACAAACCCTCAGGGTCAAACTCGATGCTGGGCTTTGCCTCAAGGGATACTTCGCGGATAACATCATCAATATTATCATCACCAACAACTCTGAGGGGCGCTCCTGCAACAGCCCCCTCGATATCCTGTGCTAATATCTTAACCCCCACTGCCGCAGACGCTTCTGCAACGTTCTCAAAATTGTAACGTGGGTCCCTAATTTCATCCAGAGCGCGCGGCTTAAGCAGTGCCCTCACCTTTGTTATAATAGGCTCCTTTCCGCCAACAACTATGGTATCACCACGCCTTATCACACCTCTATATATTATAACATCCATTGTGGGACCAAGACCTCTTTCTTCTTTGACCTCAAGAACAGTGCCCATTGCCGGGCAATCCTCGGTCTCCAGCCTTTTTTCAAGAAAACGTTGGGCAAGCCCAACAAGAATTAGAAGAAGGTCGGGCACACCCTCGCCACTTTTTGCACATATTGGTATCAGGGCAACATTGCGCTGAAAGTCCTGTATTCTATCGTATCTGTCCGCAGAAAAACCAAATTTGTAGAGGGATGATGAAAACTCGTATATTCTGTTGTCAAGATCGTTTTTAACACACTCTTCCTGCTGATTGTATGCCTCATGAAAACACGCCCCCTTGATACTTCTCCATCCCTGAATCCTGTCTATTTTGTTCAGGGCAACAACAAAGGGAGTTTTGTACGTGCGGAGTATTTTCAAAGATTCCACAGTTTGAGGCTTTACACCCTCTATTATGTCAACAACAAGTACCGCCAAGTCAGCAAGTGAGCCCCCTCTAGCCCTAAGTGTGGTAAATGCGTGGTGTCCTGGCGTATCTATAAATAAAAGACCAGGAACTTTGAACTTTTTTCCCTTGGCAAGAGGGCCGCATATTTTCATTATTACGTCCAGTGGTACCTCCGTTGCACCTATATGCTGGGTGATTCTACCCGCTTCCCTACTGACTATTGTGGTACCTCTTATGTAATCAAGTAGTGTAGTCTTGCCATGGTCTACATGACCGAGCACGCTGACTATCGGTTGCCTTATTTTCATTATGCGGAACTAATGCATTCCCGTATTTAAAGGTTGGAGTTGTGCGCAAGAAGCCAATGCACCGTATTTCAGCATATAGAAAAAAGTATTTAAAGGGTAGTATAATACAAAATCTGATGGGAAAAAGAGTTAAAATTAAAAGAGAGGAGAAAGTGCTTTTACATATCTATCATTATTCAAATGTACTCAGGTTTGGCTACACCCCTAATGAACTCACCCAGAGGGGGATGGTAGAGACCCTTGGTTTTAAGCAACCCGATATATCAAATATTCTATCAAAACTCCTCAAGGAGGGAATGGTAGAAAGAAGGTTTGTGTATGTCCCCTCTGCTGGAAAAAATCTTTACGTTTACTCAATCACTGGTCATGGAGAAAGGACTGTTAGGACGCTATTTCATTCCCTCAAAAAGAGAGGAATCTCACTAGATACTATATTTCCACCAGAGCAAATGGTACAAAGTCTACATATGATGCTAATGTATCTCTACACACTCAGGGGTAGGGACGATTGCTATGATAGAGTAATACTTGATCTTGAGAGGAAACTCTCAGAGTATTATTTTGAGATGGGAAACTACCGAAAATCAATGTATCACTTATCTAACGCATTAAAGATTGCATTGGAGAACAACGAAGATAAAATTATGGCAAAGATATACTGTCATATGGGTAGAAATTATATGGCACTTGGAAATACGTATGCTGCGCTTCGTACATATGATAAGGCATTGACACTCGCGAATAAGATAGAAGATGCCGATACAGCAGCAGATGTTGAAAGGGGTATTGCCGCGGTTCTAGCAAAAATGGGGAGCGGTAGAGATAATATTTCGAGGCTGCAGCATGCACTTAAAGAATGTAAGAGTAAAACTGTAAAGGCGTATATTGCACTTACGATTGCAAGCATCTTCGCACTACATTATGAGGTAAGTGACGCATATATGTGGTTTAGAATTGCAAAAAGATACGCGAGAGGAACGCTCAACCCGTTCTTTGACATGCGCTACTATAATAATTTTGGAATGCTCTATAGACACCTTGATAAACACAAAGAAGCACTGCATATGTTTGAGAGAACAATAAGAATATGCTATGATATCAAGCACAAAGTGGGTTTGTGCTACGGATATATAAATGCAGCATACTGCCTCGCACGTCTTGGAAATATTGAAAAGGCTACTGGTTATATTGAAACTGGAAAAAAGTTACTGAGTCAAATAGATAATCCTGACTTAAAAATAGGTCTTGTACTCGCAAGGGCTTTTGTGGAAGCGCACAAAAAAAGACCATACCGCGGTATAAAACTGATAAAGGATGCCATTTCGACTGCCAAAGAAAATTCACTCAAATTTACCGAGGCACTCATGCACTTAGATATTGCCCAGATAGAGATTATGAGGAAAAGACCACAAAATGCCGTTGAGGAGTACAAAAAAGCAATTGAAAAATTCAAAGAACTGGAAATGAACAAATGGATTAAAAAGATAGAGGGGGAGATGGAGGCCCTTTCTCCCCGAAAAAGAAAAATTCAGAGGGGTTCGGCGAAGCCTACTTCGTATGAGAAGGGCAGTAGTTCATCGTGACCTATGTCCCACGGGTTTATGTTCACATTTCCAAAGGGTGTCATGATTTGTATCACCAGTGGTATCACAAAGGCATAACCGTTGTAATCATCAATAAGCGGAAGCACGTATCCATCAGTCCCTTCAGGATAGTTTTGAGTAGGCGCTGATAACTCTATTCCTGAATTTGCACCGCCATCGAGTTTCATGTATATGAGGCCGCTCTCAATGGCATATACCTCTATCATAACATAGATTCCTGCCTTTAGCGCCTCGCCTTCCCTCAGCAACGGAATGTATGGCTTGATTCCATCCCAGCAAACTGGAACGAATATGTTCCCATCACCGTCCGAGACCAACGGCGTATAATATGTTATATTTTCATAATAATGCTCCACAGAAATCACTAAGTATTGCTTCTCCCCCTCAAGAGGCAAGACCCATATTGGTATTACATATTCTTTCCCTCTTTCAATGATCGGCGTTACATCTATCCAAAAATCATAAGCAGCACTTTTCACTGGAACAAAAGATATCAATGCAATGACTGCAACCAAAGCCGCAAACTTCTTCACCATCACTTATCAGCCTCCTACCGCTTTTCGGCAATAATAATTGCCGCCGAGGAGGTTAAATAATTATTGCTATATTGACGATATTATGTGTTTGGGTTTTATAAAATTGGTATAGTATCGCCGAAGAAAAATATATTTTTTATCTTTGATTTTAAATACTTAAAAAAACGTGTACGAGCACATATTTCCATTTAATAATAGCCACACATAGTATTGTTCAGTCTTTTAAACTTTTTATAATAAATACTAATGACTTGTTGACTGCTCAGTGGAAACTTTATACACAATCAATGGTTAAATACCCCAGGTATTACTGAGCCACAGTATGGACATTTCCCATCCTTTATTACGTTCTTCACAACGTTAAATCCCCATCTTTCTATCAGAAGTTTTCCACAATTATGGCAGTATGTATTCTCTTTTTCATTGTGAGGTATATTTCCCAGATAAACGTAGTTTATTCCCTCCTCTTTTGCCAGATTGTACGCCATATTAAGGCGCTTCATGGGTGTTGGCGGGAGGTCAAGCATTTTATAGTGTGGATAAAACCTAGTGAAATGACATGGTATATCGGGTCCTAGGG
>QMTG01000016.1 GCA_003649915.1 Thermoplasmata archaeon | reverse complement strand
TATTATTTATTTTCGCATTTCGGGCGCATTAAATCCTTCAGCGTTTGTCTGCTGTTTTAATAAAGCAATAGGATTTGAGAGGCGGAAAGGGAGTTGAAGAACTAATAGCATCGTTCCGTCAAATAACCGTCAAATAAAATACCATATGCATGAGTGAGTATAGGGGATTTATTGAGCAAACATCGCCAAATAAATGCTTAAGAAAAAATTATTTGTTGATATAGTGCTTATTTATTGCGATGAGTGAGAAGGTGGAAGAAATTGCTGTATCTGTAAGGCGTGAGTGTGCGGAGGAACTTAGAAGGATACTGTACTCTAGGGGTATACTGGACGGTGGTAGAAAAATTGTTGACGATAGTGATATGATAATAATCCCAGTATTGAGTACTGACGGGTTGGAGGAAATTCTCTCCCGCTTTGGTGCATCAATTATTAAAAGGGAACTTCCGGAACGCCCTAGGCAAAAAATACCCTATGAGAAAATAATTGAGAACCTAGCGTCCGTGCCTGAAGAAGCGCGCAAAAATGCTCCTTCTTATTGGGAAAAGATAGGTGATATTGTTATAATAAAAGTTCCCAATGCGCTCAAGCCTTGGGAGAGAGAATTAGCCTCCACATACGCAAAAGTGCTCAGGGCAAAAACTGTGGTAGAGATAGAGGAGATCAGGGGGAAGGTCAGAGAGCAAAAGGTCAGGATATTATATGGGAAGGATACGGAGACCGTGCACAAGGAAAATGGAATACTGTTCAAGATTGATGTGGCGAAGATTATGTTTTCAAGCGGGAATGTTGATGAGAGGATTAGGATGGCGGAAATTGATATGGGGGGCGAAGTTGTGGTTGATATGTTTGCAGGCATAGGGTACTTTACGTTGCCTGTGGCTGTGCATTCTGGGGCAAAAAAAGTCATTGCTTACGAGATTAACCCAGTAGCCTATAATTACCTCGTGCAAAACATAAGTCTGAATTGTGTGGAAGATGTTGTGAATGCATATAATATCGACTGCGTAATGGCTATGGAAGGCGTAGCGGATAGGGTGATAATGGGTTATATTCATGACACATACAGGTATTTGGGGAAAGCTTTGCGAATACTTAGGGGTGAGGGCATAATACACTACCATGAAGCCTTTCCAAACGAACTTATTCCAGATTATCCAAAGAAACTTGTGGAAAAAATTGCTAGGGAGTCTGGAAAAATAGCCAAAGTGGTGCGTATCAAAAGGGTTAAATCATACGCCCCTGGTGTAAGCCATATAGTTCTTGATGTTCATATAAGGTGAAAATTGCTCACTCAAAGACCATCAGGCAACGCTCGTCACCCTTTCCAACGCACTCAACTTCTCTTCCCTTCATGTCCTTTCTGTGGAGTAGTGAGAGATAGCCCTCAAAGTATCCGAGAAAATATGCGTCCATCGGGTATGTAGACACCTTTCCCTCCGCCACTGACAGCCTTCCAACGGGAAATCCTCTTTTGCATATTATCTTCACAGCATTGCCATCATCCTCTATCGCAATCCTCCCCCACCCAATTGACGCGGTCTCCGCGCAAATGTACCTGTAGTGGTTTTCAATGCTGCCCTCTATACCCGCCATCTTAAAACTCTCAGAAACAATCTTGTAAAACGACTCACCGTACGGCTTGCCAATCCTGTGCATGATGGCAATCACGGACTCTCCAAGCAAATTGTACATCTCGGTGAATATATTGTATAGCAGGGCGGCACGAGACAAAATTATGGGTATGTCCTTGTACAAAAGAGCACCGTTTTCAAAATCCAGCCTAATTGTCGTCATATACTCCTGATATATTTGCTTCACTTCCTCATATGATGGTTCAATTCTCACAACCACCACCTTTCAATGTGTATTTTCAATATGTAATGCCATCTCCACAATATATACTTTATCATCAGTCTATCGCCCACCTCTCATCGCAATGTGCATCAAAATAGTTAGCCGTTAACATCAGGGCATAAAATTTTCAAGCATGTCCGCTTCATCATCCAAGGCCAAGTCTCTTAAAACATAGGCGAGAATGGAAAAGTACTCGTCTTTTTCTGCGTCGAGCAGTCTCCTAATACGCGATGATAGCACTTTGCCCATTCTTTGACTTTCATTATCAAATCTCCACACATTTTTTTCCTCACCAAGTGCAAATAAAAAGCCGCACAGCAGCGCTGAGGTTTTGATATCTTCTCCGTGAACGCCAAAAATACGCCTCAGGGCACCGCTTTTTCCCTCTGTCCTGTATGCGAGTACAATTTCATGCGCCAACCTTGCATGCGGTGCTTTGACGCCTGGAAACTCGGGAGGAAGAGAGTTCAAAGTCTCTATCTTTTCAAGCACGGCATCCCACACATTTGCAACTTTTTTCACATCAATGTCCACGTGTCTATCAAAACCCATAGCCTTGAGTATATCTCTTCCATACTTATCCCAGTACCGTTTTATGATACTGTTAGCGTCAGAGTTTGCAGGAATAATGAGTTGTTTCTCGCCAGAGTATATTGTTCTAATAGCAACCCTTTCAAATTCTGAGGAACAAAAATCGTTAAGGAAGGCATCAATGTCCTTGCCATAACATTTTCTTCCGTGAACTATTACATCCCCAAAAATCATACCGTCACATGCTCTTTTGACAAATTCCCTGTCCGATATTCTCCTAGCCCTGTATTCGGAAATTATTCCCACATTAATGTTGCCCAAGACGCATGAATCGCAATGCACTGCGCACTCTACGCACCTCACGGATACATCAATAACGCCCTCCACATCAGGGCCTGTGATTCTCTGCACTATAACACCGTATATGTTCGTATCATCTCTACAGCACTTCGACGACAAAAAAATTCTGTGCTTACCCAGAGAAATTACAATGCCGATATCTCCCCTTCCGCATCTGAACCCCCCATCCTTCATAACAAATCCATACTTGCTTCTTGATAATATGTCTGCAATGATGTCCGCGTTTATGTTAAAATTCCTCCCCATACAAAAAATGCCGTTTTTTGTTGAAGCAATCCAAAGTTTGTTCTTTTTAGCAAACTTTTTGTACGCGTACAACCGCCAGATTTCGTTGTCAAAGTTCTGAAGACCAACAAGAACGTCCTTATCAACCTTACCCCTAACAGCATAATGCGCATCGCCATCGGCATATCTTGCCCTAGCAAGGATGGGAATCCTCCCCTGCATATTGAGTATTGAAAGCACTGCAAACCCCCGAACAAGCATATCGCCCTTTTTTGCCCAAGATTGAATTTTTCTTTCATTGCTGATATCTGCAATTCTTTCAATCCTCGTCTTAATTCGAGTAAACGGGCATTTTTTACATTCTCCCAAGCATTTTGGAATTATAATCTCAGGCCTTTCCAAAATTTTCGATGCTGTGGAGAGAATGTCATCTTCTATTTTCTTAGAGCGCACTGTGCCTTTCATCACGATCTTTCTCATCGGGTTCAACAACTGCCAAAAAAGTATATAAAAGGTTTTGTTTTACATGGGTCGTGATGAAGGCTGTTGAGTGGTGTATATCTTGCGGTGTGCGGCTGGTGGAGGAAGGCTCTGTGGTGTTTCCGTGCCCGAACTGTGGCGAGGAACTAATTGGCAGGTGCAAGCGATGCAGGGATCAGGGTATTCCTTATGTATGCAAAAAATGCGGTTTTGAGGGGCCGTGATCTGTATGGGAAAGGTTGCTGTTGAGTTTGTTGTTATGCCAAAGGGTGTTGAGATTGATATGACAAAACTCAGGGCAAGGGTTGAAAGCGCGCTCGCCGAGATAGCGAAGCCTCAAAGGATGGAGGAAAAACCAATAGCCTTTGGCTTAAGGGCGTTACACGTGCATCTCATTGTCAACGACGAGGGTGGAATAGTTGACAGGATTGAAAAAGCGCTCAGGAATATAGATGATGTGGAAAGTGCAGAGGCTGTTTCCGTAACACTCATTTGAGGTATGCACTGGGGAACACTTTTCGCCAAAAAGCATAAAAAGCCCTTGAATGTACAAAGGGTGGCGGTGCATATGGTAACAAAGGATGACGTGATGAGTGTGCTGGAAAAAGTTTACGACCCCGAGTTAGGGTTGAGCGTTGTGGACCTAGGATTCATATACGATGTTAAGGTGGAGGATGATAGAGTATCTATTAAGATGACCGTGACCGTGCCAACATGCCCGCTAAGGGCTTTGATAGCAAAGGATGTTGAAAGGGCTGTTAAAAGCATAGAGGGAGTAAAGGAGGTAGATGTTGAGATTGTTTTCGACCCTCCTTGGTCGCCCGAAATGATGAGTGATAAGGCAAAAAAGATGTTTGGCATGGGCTAAGTATTTTATAGTGCCTGACAAATACTCCCAACGAGTACTATGAGACTGTTTGGCTCATCAGGCATACGCGGCGTGGTTGGTAAGGAAATAAATCCCGAGTTAGGGCTTCGAATAGGTATGGCACTAGGTTATGAATGCAAGGAAGTGGTTGTTGGCATGGACACAAGAACTTCATCGCCAATGCTTCAATCATCAATAATCTCAGGGATAACTGCTGTTGGAGGAAATGCACATCTTGCTGGGGTTGTTCCAACACCAACGCTAGCCTATGTCACAAGGCATTTTGATGCTGGTGTAATGGTAACAGCATCCCATAACCCCCCTGAGTATAACGGAGTAAAACTGTGGAACAGAGATGGCATGGCCTACACAAGATCTCAGTCATTGGAATTGGAAAAGAAAATACTCGATGAAAACATTCCATATGCCCCATGGAACAGTGTAGGCTCTTTATATCAATACCCGAACGCCGTACAAGAGCACATGGGTGCCATTATGGAGCGGGTTGGGGAAGTAAATGGGTGTGTGGTGGTTGATTGCGGTTGTGGTGCAACATCAGTAATAACTCCATATCTCATACGCGCCCTCGGCGCTAAGGTTATAGCCCTGAATTCGCAATTGGACGGTTTCTTTCCTGGAAGGGTGAGCGAGCCGAGGGCTGATGCAATAAAAGACGCAATATCCCTTGTGAGAGAAAAGAACGCAGACCTTGGGATAGCTCATGATGGGGATGGGGATAGGGTGGTGTTCATAACGGGGAAAGGAGAGGTTCTGGAGAGCGATCGCGTCATAGCGGTGTTGGCGCATACCATGAATGTGCGTAGAATCGTGGTTCCAGTCAATGCTTCGAGGGTTATTGAGGATTTCAATCCGCAGGCTGAGGTTGTGAGGACAAGAGTGGGGGATGTTTTTGTTGCCGAAGAGATGAAAAAACACAATGCAGAGTTTGGCGGAGAGCCGTCAGGCACTTACATATTCTCCAATTTTTCGTACTGCCCGGATGGCATTTACATGGCTGCGCTCTTTGCAAATCTCGCTACAGAGCATGGAATAATTGAGGAGTTTTCAAATCTTCCCAAATATCATACTGTGAGAAAAAACATATCGTTTGACACAAATGAGGCTAAAATCAAATTTATGCATAGATTTATTGAGGAATCAGGGAAATTTGAGGGTGAGATCACAAACGTGGACGGTGTAAGGGTAGACATGGAGAATGGATGGTTTTTGGTCAGACCTTCGGGCACAGAGCCAAAAGTTAGAATCACAATAGAGGCTTTGAGTGCTGAAGATGTGAAAAATATCGAGGTTGTCCTCGATAATGCAATCAAAAAGTGCATGGAGGATTTGCAATGGACGCGGTGATTCTAGCAGCAGGAAAGGGCACAAGACTGTTTCCGCTAACAAGCGATAGACCCAAGTCCATGCTTCCGATAGCGGGTAAATATCTCATCGATTACCAAGTTTATGCACTGATTTCTGCAGGAGTTAAGCGAATAACAATCGTTGTGGGCTGGGGCAAAGATAAACTTGTGAAGCATGTTGAGAAACAAAATTTTGGAGCAAAGATACGGTTTATAACACAAGAGGAGCAGTTGGGTACTGCACATGCTATAGCATGTGCTGAGCACGTCGTTGATGGGGATTTTTTATGTGTGAATGGAGATATTTTATTCTCTTCAGAAGATGCAAAAAAGATTGCTGGAGGCAAAGAGTATGCCATGGGTGTCTGCACAGTTCCTGATGTTTCAAAGTACGGAGAGGTTTTGCTGAAGGACAATAATGTTGCGGGTATTGTGGAAAAGCCTGAAAGATTTGGAACTGGTACAATAAATGCGGGAATTTACAGGATGAAAAGGGATGTTTTTGATTTAATAAGGGACATAAAACCATCGCAAAGGGGCGAGTATGAAATAACAGATGTTTTGAATAGGCTGGCTCAAACATCAGCCCTAAATGCGGTAAAATTGTCATTCTGGATGGAAATAGGGTATCCTTGGGACATCCTAAAGGCTAACGAATATTATATGAGGAATATTGAAGGAAAAGTTGAGGGAGTAGTGGAAAAAGGCGCCACAGTAAAGGGGCCTGTTGTTCTGGAGGAAGGTGCTGTGATAAAGAGTGGAGCGTATATTGAGGGTCCAGTAATAATAAAGAGCGGCTCCGAAGTGGGACCAAACTGCTACATTCGACCCTGCACGGCACTATACGAAAGAACAAAGGTGGGCAACGCTGTGGAAGTTAAGAATTCCATAGTAATGACTGGGAGCAAAATCCCGCATCACAATTACGTGGGTGATAGTATTATAGGCGAGGATTGCAACCTAGGCTCTGGAACAAAGATTGCGAACCTGCGCCTAGACAATAAAAACATAGTGTGCAGTGTGAAAGGAAAAGATGTCAATACTGGAAGGAGGAAGTTGGGTGCAATAATAGGACATAATGTGAAGACTGGTATTAACGCTTGCATATATCCGGGCACGATAATAGGATCAAATACCGTGATAGGTCCTGGCTCCCATGTATTTGGCACAATAGGCGAGAATCGCATAATTCAATAAGTGGGGCGATTGTAAAATGATAATAGCGCAGGTATGTCCCTACTTCTATCCCCACGTAGGCGGTGTGGAGAGCTATGTGCAAGCGTTGTCCATGGAGTTGGCAAAAAGGGGGCATGAGATACATATTATAACATCAAGGTTGCGTGGGTATAAGAGGAGCGAAGAGATTGACGGAATAACCGTACACAGAGTTCCAACGCCCATAGTGCTGTACAACACGCCCTTCAGCCTAAAAGTTGGTGCGAAAATAGACGAGATAGACCCACATATAGTTCATGCTCACACTCCTCCACCAATAACAGCATACAGCGCGATAGTGCACTGTTACAGGCAAAGAATACCATCTGTTCTAACATACCACTGCGATTTAGAGCCACCCAGCCCGTCATTTATCGGCAATTATCTCATAAACACATACAAACGCCTGTTTATTGGTCGCATGTTCAAGCGTGCCTCATATCTTTTGCTCACAACAAAGTCTTACGCAGCCACATCCTCCACAGCATGGAAGTATGAATTTGATGTGGTTCCAAATGCTGTAGACACAAAAAAATTCCACCCAATTGAGGGAGAGAATGAGGTAAGGAAGAAATACCGAATCAGGGGTTATGTTGTTCTGTTTGTTGGCAGGCTTGTACGACATAAAGGGGTAGATTATCTGATTAAAAGCGCAAAATACGTGCCAAACGCTAAATTTTTGATTGTGGGAGATGGAAATATGCGCCCCTATCTTGAGGATCTTGCAAGAAAAGAGGGTGTTAAAGACAGGGTAATATTTGCGGGAAAAGTAAAGGATGAGATGCTTCCAGAATATTATAATGCCGCCGACGTTCTCGTTCTCCCATCAATATCAAGGCTTGAGGCTTTCGGAATAGTGCTTCTCGAAGCCATGGCGTGTGGAAAGCCCGTGATAGCAACGGACATACCTGGTGTTAGGGATGTCGTTGACGAATCCTGCGGTCTTCTTGCAGAGCCAATGGATGAGAAAGACTTAGCGGATAAGATAAACACAATACTTGGTGATGAAGGGTTGAGGGAAAAAATGGGAAAAAACGCTAGGGAAAGAGTTCTGAGAAATTTTCAATGGCCCGACATTGCTACCCGAATAGAGAGGATTTATTACAAGGTAGTGCAAGATTTCAAGTATTGATTTAAAACCTCATATGTCGAGCATAACAGTTTCACAGTTTTTGGGGACATAGACGTTCATATCATCAAGCTCTGCCGCCAATGCTTCCCTGTTATCTCCGTGGCAAAGCACGACAACTTCAGGCTTGCATCCCTTTATGAAATCAAGCAGTTGGCTGTGGCCTGCATGGGCGGAAAAATCGAAAAAACCGACCTCACACTTCACCCTCTCAACAGCGCCATATATTTCAAGTTTACCCTCGTTTAAGAGCATTCTTCCATTGGTTCCCTCGACCTGATACCCTGTTAGAAGTATTGCATTCTTTTTATCATCCTTAATCTTGTCTATGTACCAGAGAACGGGACCACCATCCAGCATTCCGCTTGTTGTTAAAATCACATCTGCAAAACGTAGTGCCTTCTCCCTACCTTTCGGCGAATGCACAACCCTGACATCCTTTTTTGCCTTTTTCAGCGCCTTTAAATTCTTTATGTACTCAGGATACCGAAAGTAAATTTTGTTCACAGTTTTCCCCATACCATCAAGCCATATCTCGTACCCTCTATTGTGCAGTAAAAGCATCATTTCCTGCGTTCTTCCCACGGCAAACGCAGGAACTATAACCTTTCCACCTCTATCAACAACCTCCTCAACCTTTGATAAAAACTCATATTCTATACGATCACGGCTCATGTGCTCCCTGCCTGCGTATGTGGACTCAATTATTAGAACATCTGCACTAATCGGGTGCGTTGGCTTCATAAGCCTTGTTGCTATTGTATTTATATCCCCAGTGAAAAGAACAGTAGTATCTCCATCTCTGATTTCGTACATTGCAGAGCCTGGTATGTGTCCAGCAGGATGGGGTATTATCTCCTTATCATCAACAAATATGTGCATCCCATACCTTATTGGTACGAAACTGCGCATTGTTTCTTCAATCTCCTCTTCCCCATATGGTTGGGGATTTCCTTCATACGCCCAAACATTCAGGCAATCGTGCAAGAGTATGTCAGAAACAGCAATAGTGGGCTCCGTTGCCATAATTCTTGGCCTATGCCTTGCGGAAAGCCAAGGCAGCATCCCAGAATGGTCGAGATGGGCGTGCGTTAGAAAAACATCCTTTATCTTCACATTATCTGGCACTTTTTGCGGAAATTGCGGGGGCTTGGTTGGTGCAAAACCATAGTCAAAGAGCATGCTAACTCCGTTCTCATAGAGCATTGCCATTCGTCCAACCTCTTCCGCACCACCAAGGAACTGTATTTTCATAGCCATCACCCATATTCTCCCTCACACTATTTGAATGTTACCCCGAGAACGGGGTGATAGGATGTATTAGGGCGTAGCAGGCGAGGACATAAAAAAGTTTAGCATATTGTTAAGGCGAAAGGAGAGGCCTATTATCTCCACACAGCATGCTGCGGAAAACATTAATGAATAATTTTCATAAAAAATAGATAATAATCAAATAATTTATTGAGTTGGATTAGACTAAGCCTTCATGATTTTCATCCAGCCGTTACTCTCGTATACCGCCAATTTCTTTTTCTTCAGTATGGCTTCAAACTCCTCCCATGTTATCTTTTCAATGCGTTCATTATTCCCACGAGTGAACTGAATGCCATCAGCCGTTCCCTTAATTTTCCCAGGAAAAAGCCCCTTGCTCTCGGCAATTTTTCTCGCTTCCTCAACACTAATCTTTCTCATGGGCATTTTAAATCAACCTCCCGATATTGATTTTTTTTACCACTACCCATATACTATGCCTACTATATATACCTTTCGTGCAATCTGGGTGTGGAATGAATCTGGGGTTATTACCCACCTCCCTGCCGTACATCATCGCATTCTTGAGGATAATTTTGTCGTTGCCTCTAAGCCCCTACCTAAGAAATACCCATTCTCTCCATAAATTCCTTTATCTCCCTCACCTTCCTCTCATTGCCTAACTTCCTGTAACATTCAATCGCTTCTATGAACTTCTCCCTTGCTTTCTTCCTTTTCCCCATATCAAGTAAACACCTTCCGTAATCGTAGTAAGTGTCTGCAATAGAATCTAAATCGTTGATTTCTTTTAAAATTTTTACGCTTTTTTCAAAATACTCCACACACTTGTCCCATTCTCTCCTTTTATGGAAAAGTAACGCATAGGTATCCATACATCCTCCAACATATCTCTTTATATTCAACCTTTCGAAGATGTCCATCGCTCTATTAAGGTATTCTTCTGCCATCTTCAGTTTTCTTCCCGCGAGAATGTATATGTATGCAAGGCCATTCAACTGATATGCCATGGATAGAAGACTTCCAATCTTTTCCGCAATCTCAAGTGCCTTCCGCCTATACTCTTCGGACGCATCAAAATTTCCTGTCTTCGTGTATAAAACACCAAGATTGTAATATGCTCTTGCAAGTTCGTTCTTATCTCCCACCACCTCCAAAATCCTTATACCCTTGAAATAGCAATCTTCGGCAATCTCATACTTCCCCTTCTGCTTGTAAACAATATTCTACACATACATACACCTGGCTCTCCAGTCGTGATCTCTGCGAAGATTTCGAAAGTAGAAAAGCAGTGCATTCCTCTCTTTTTTTTCCTTTTTTATTCTTTCAATAACACCCGCACACTATAAGTTACTATGTCCATGGCTATGTGATGATTTTCACCTGACTTTTGCCACTTCAATCCTCCACCATAACAAAAATTTGCCATTTCAGGTTTTCAAAGCAAGTGAACAAGATAGTAACTGATTCATCTTCAATTATCCTTCTCCAGCATCGTCCTTTAGGTCATACGCAAAAAACCCTTCATCTCTAAGTTTTTCTTGATATTCTTCGCTATTATGCCGTACACTCTCTCACCATAAAACTCGTATTTTTCGCCTTGGCCTTAAGATCGGTAAGTATTCTGTACGCATCCCTTGCCCCAATATTTTTTCCACCACTTGCCACAGCCTCTGCCATCAATCTTGCCTTCCGAAATTTGCCTCTTTTTTTTACAATATGCTCATTCATTTTGCCCTATTTATTGCCATTAGTATTACATGCTTAAAATCCTCGGCAGTAGCGCCCACTATTACCACATCTTTAGCCCATTCCCCTACACATCTCTCAACGCTTTCGCACTCTTTTCCCATAAGCATATTCTCAAGGTCAAATATCTTATTTTCGGGGTGAAGAAAAAAATCCCCCGATATCGTTATTTGACATATTTTGCCATCATCAATACCAACACGCACCTTTATCATCTTTCCACCACTTACCTTAAGCACAGCATTACCCACACGCATCTTTATCATCTCATGTGATTCCACTCATAACTACTGTATTTTTCTACAGCAAGCCTCCTTGCCATTTCAGCCTCAGTATCGCTCATATTTTGCTCTTCAGCGCTCATATGAAGTGCTTTGCAAAAGCCGTTAATCAGCGCATCTATCACATCATCCTTGCGATAATTGTCTAGGACTTGTTTGATGGATATTACACGCTTTTTCACGTCCTTGACTATCTTATCCCTCATTTTTTCCTCGGGAACGCGCAGGAGGGTGAACATTTCGTCCACATCAACATCAAGCAAAAGGGTTCCATGCTGTAACACTCTTCCCTTCTTTCTTGTCTGAGCGCTCCCAGATATCTTTCTACCACCGACCAGAATGTCGTTTATGCCTGCAAATGAAGCATTTATCCCTAGAGCACCGAGAGCATAGATTATGCCCCCACATATCACCCTGTAGGATTCGAGAATGTCCGCAGGCACAAGTTTTTCGGGCAGTACTACGGAGTACGTTATTTCGTGCTTGTGGTAAACCGCACCACCACCAGTTATTCTCCTAACAACATCCACACCCCTCTTTTTGCACTCGTTAAGGTTTACCTCCTCATTTATGCTCTGGAAATACCCTATGGTTATTGCGGGAGGAGACCACTCATAAAGGCGTAATGTGGGCACATCTCCAGCGAGCAATATTGCCTCATCAATCGCCATGTTTTCGGCGGCGTTCCTTGGACCTGTTAGCAGAAGACGCATCTTTGTGCTCATCACGGGTGCTAAATACATTACAGAAATAAAAGTTTGGCCATTAACCTTTTATATACGCATAATCATCTCATTAATTGATGGGTGATGGGTTAAGTGTATACATGGAGACGTACGGTTGCACCCTCAACAGGGGCGAGAGTGAGTGGCTTAGGTGGGCGCTTATTGCCTCAGGTGCTAATATTGTGGATAAGGCTGAGGATGCCGATGTCTGTATACTGGATACGTGCGTGGTAATAAGGCACACAGAAAAAAGGATGGTGAGGAGGGCAAGGTATTTGGCAAGCCTAGGCAAGCCCGTGATTGTTACCGGATGCCTAGCCTCAGCCATTCCTGAGGTGCTTGAAGACGGCTTTATAAAGATTCCACCAGAAGATAAGTATAAAATTCCGCTTATTCTTTCACTTAAGCCCTCAGGTTTTGCTATTGAAAGGGGCATAGAGGCAGCAGTGCCCATATCCACGGGCTGCCTTGGAGAGTGTACATACTGTATAACGAGAATAGCGAGGGGGAGGCTGAAGAGTAAAGAACCCGAAGAGGTTGTTGGTATGGTGAAAAGCCTTGTAGAAAAAGGTTATAAAATCATTAAGATGACGTCTCAAGATTCCATAGTTTATGGATTTGACATCGGATACACCCTTTTTGATTTGCTCAACGATGTGCTTTCAATAGATGGGGATTTTTACGTACGAATTGGCATGATGAATCCGAGGTTTATGATGGAGTACGTTGATGACATAATATCGCTTTATAGAGAGCGGAAGGTGCTCAAGTTTCTCCATTGCCCTGTGCAGAGTGGCAGCGACAAAGTGCTTGCGCTTATGAAAAGGGGGTATAAAGCGTCAGATTTTGAGTTGATAATAGAGGAGATTAAATCCAAGATTGATTGCCTCAACTTAGTCACAGACGTCATTGTGGGCTTTCCAGGGGAAAAAGACGAGGATTTCATGCGCACATACGACCTTATAAAGAGGGTTGAGCCTGACAACGTTAACATCACACGCTTTTCCCCAAGGCCAAAGACTGAGGCGTTTTATATGGGCGATTTACCCCATGGAAGGATAGCCAAGGCTAGGTCGAGAATGCTCACGCGCTTGGTGTTTGAGATATCTTTTGATAAGAATCTGAGGTATATTGGCAAAAAACTAGATGTTGTAGTTGTTGGCTCTGGTAAGAAAG
>QMTG01000015.1 GCA_003649915.1 Thermoplasmata archaeon | reverse complement strand
CAATTATATCTATTATTTGCCTCTTTTTCGCCTCAATCATCTGCCTTCTCTGCTCTGTTGTCAATTGGATATGCCCCTTCTTTATTATTATTTTTGCCACTTCAATAACATCAGTTGTTCCAAAAATCTCCTTTATTTTTTCCTCCGACGCCTTCTCACCCTTTTTTGCGTCCCTGAACACTTATCTATTGCTAAGCATTCCATCATATCAACTTCTTTTCCCTCACGCACATCCTGCACAAGATTTGGGTCAACAAGCACTTCAAACTTCTCGCCGTGTGTTTCAAGCCTAGCAATCACAGCGTCTTCAAGCCTTACCATAGGGCATCACTGCCCCTCTAAATACTTCTCAATATACTTCGTTGCCTCATCATGCGGCATCTTTCTAAATTCCTCATCCACCCGCACATATCCTATCTCAATTGCCTCCTTCTTAATCTCCTCTTCTTCACTAGCCTTTTTAAGGGCTTTCAAGCCCAAGGCTATTGCCTCTTCAAGGCTCATATTATCCTTATAGTTATCCTCAAAGAACTTCATCACAATATCCCTGCCTGCACCTATGCTTCCCGCTTTATAGCCCACTAGCGCTCCACTAGGGTCTGTTTCGTATAAATGCGAGCCTTTATGGTCAACACCTGCGATTAGCATTGACGTACCAAAGGGACGAACCCCTCCATACTGTGTGTAATTCTGCTTAAAATCGCATATTTTTTTCACAAGGGTTTCGACCGATATTTTTTCCCCATAAGTCACTTTGTTTATTTGAGCAATAAGTCTAGCGTATTCCACAAGAACCCGTGCATCTGCAACAAGACCCGATGTGGCACAGCCTATGTGCTCATCAATCTGGAATATCTTCTCTATGCTGTTGGCCTCAATAAGCCTGCTTGTTATTCTCTTATCAACAACCAGAACCACACCGTCCTTGAACTTTATTCCTACGGTTGTTGTTCCTCTTTTCACAGCCTCTCTGGCATATTCTACCTGAAATAACCTACCATCAGGCGAAAAAACGGTTATTGCCCTATCATACGCCATTTGTGCAGGTTGCATCATTCATCACCTTTTCCGCTTTCGCCACATATAGCAAATGGTAATAAATACTTTCCCCTGACTTTTCAAGACATGCCTACCATTCTCTCCAGTCAATACCAAATGTTCTGAGCATGACCTTCGCAATGTGCGGTCTTCTCCTCTTGTGCATGCTTCTGACCATCATATCGTAAACCTTACGCACAATGCTCTTATCAATCCCCAGAATCTTTGCCACTTCATCAATGCTCATGCCAAGCTCAAAACAGTACAGTATCTTGTCCAAAACGTCGTACGTGATGCCTATCTCATCTTCATCGCTCTGCCCGACCCATAGTTCTGCGCTCGGCTTCTTTCTTATAACCCAGTCAGGAATTCCTATCTTTTCGGCCAGAATTCTAACCTGGGTCTTATAAAGGTCTCCTATGGGCAATATATCAGATGCACCATCACCGTACTTTGTGAAATAGCCCACTGCAATCTCGCTCTTATTGCTTGTACCCGCAACAAGCATGTTGTTGGCATTGGCAAAGTAATAAAGCACCACCATTCTTACCCTAGCCCTTACATTACCGAGTACCACCCTCTCCATATTCGGAAATTTATCCTTTATCGTACCGATAATATCGGATATTCCCACAATTTTTGGCTCAAGACCAAGTTCGTTTGCCACCTTCAAGGCATCTTCACCTTTATTAATTTCATCGGGAAGTATTACAGTCATGACTTTGTTCTTCCCAAGGGCTCGTGCACACAGTTTTGCCACAACTGCCGAATCTAGTCCACCGCTAAGACCAACAACAACACCATTCGCCTTGGCATCGGCTACTGATGACCTTATAAAGTTCTCAATCACCGTTATCCACTCATCTTTGAAAGGCAGAGCCAACGCTTTCTTGTCCATGATGGTGGATTAAATCCATGCATTATTAAACTTTACGTTTTTGCAGGGCAAGGTCAAAATTTTAACGCAAGAAATATCGATAATTCAGAGATAACATTTATATACACCATTTTATTACGCTTTCAAAAATGAGGTGATGAACATATGGAAGAACTACTGTGCACTGTAGAATTCTTAAAGGACGCTGATATATTCGTTGCACGTGTGCAAAGCGAGCTTGGGGGTGTTAGGGAGTACAGGGCAGGCACGTTTGAGGAAGTGCTTGAGCAGGTAATAATAGATCTGCAGGAAGAGTTTGAAATGTTTCTTTAGACCACAATTTTTCCATTATCCATTATTTTCTTTTCTGTACTCCCCACAGTAGCAACAATTGTTGGCTTCATTATAATTCCATCTAGGTGTATCAAACATCTAGCATCGTTATCGTAGTTTGCCCCTATTGCTATATGACATGTTCCATACACTTTTTCATCTTCCAGCATATTGCCCACAATCTTTGCCTTCTCATTAAGCCCTATGCCCAGTTCTCCGAGATTGCCCGTGTTCTTAATATACTCATCGCCCAGGTCAGGGCTGAGCTTACCCTCTCTAACCATTTCTTTTGTTCTTTCAACAGCCCTCTTTATGGTCTCCCTCAACAATCTTGCCTCATTCTTGCCGGTAATCCTTGATATGTAGCCATTTCTCACATAAACTGTTATTGGATTTCTTATTATTATCTCACCCCTGTCCGATGATATACTGCCGTCATACACTATTTTTCCCTCGGACTTGCCAAGCGCGGGAGAAATGAAAACCTCTCCGCAGGGCAGGTTACCACCTCTGCCGGGCTTTGTAAAGTCTCCATCGTCCACGAATGCCTTCCTTTTTTTAAGCCCGATTGTTATATCTGTTCCAGAGGGGGATGTTATATGCACTTCATCTGCTCTGTCCAGTATTCTTTTCAGTTTTTTCGCCCTCTGGCGCAGTACTTTATAGTTTATTGGTATGGTTTTTTCAAACATCTCTAATGTTATGCCGGGGCACCAGAATGCTCTGATTTTCTTTGTGTAAAGCAAATACTCGAATATGTGGGCATACTTGTTTCTTATAGGCTTGGCAAGCCTATACCTGTCTTTTCCCAATTTCTCCTCACTTATCGAAATTATAATATCGGGTCTGGATTCCATTGCCTTTATCACGCTATCCTCAGCGTAATCTAACTGCCCCTTAGTATTCTGAACGATTATTACAGGTCTTGCTTCTGCATCCAAAGCAGCATCGTACAGGGCATGGGAAATCGTGAGGTGGTCCTTGGAGGGGTTAGTCACTATTATTATTTTTTCATCCTTTTTTGTGCCAAGAACTTCATTTATTGCCACACGTGCAGATACGGCTACGCCCTTCCTATACCCATAAATTTCAGCAAACCTTTTCATGAAATAACACCAGTACTTATTGTGCGTCCAAATTTAAAACTTATTCTCTTGCTCTCCACTTTTGCTTACCATTTCATTTGTTGTGGACGCTCATTTTCGCCCAGCCAACAAATAAATTTAAATCGGAATATGCATTTATTAACGATAGGAAATGAAGAGGGAGAAGTATCTGGAGATTGTGAGTGCGCTTGAGAGTGTCGAGGATGTTAGAAGGATAAGCGAAACTATGGGTATTGATGAGCGTACGGTTTTTTCCATATACGCTCAGAAGGTTGTCAGGGATGCGAAGAAAAGGTATTACGTTGTAAAGAGCATGGGAAAGGTTTTGTTAAAGAGATGGATGAGGGGGGAGAGTTTGCTGTCCATAGCAAGAAGTGTGAACTTTCCCCCTGTGCTTACAGCCCAGATTGTGCTCACGGTAAATCGTATGTCAAAGAGGAAGTTTTGGGAGTTTATAAACAACGTTGATAGGATCGATGATGAGCGGCTGAGAAAAGAACTTGCTGAGGTTGTGAATGCTGATCATGTTTATTCCCCGTGTGCAATGCTTGCCCAAGCACAGATGGGAAGAATGGGGGAGAAAGCTCTATATCGGTGGCTGAGCAGGCACAAGATAGCCTACCGTAGGGAGAGCGAAATCAGAAACATGTATCCCAAAACTCCCGATGCTCTCCTGCTCACGCCTATCATGGTAGAGGGTGATTTGATAAACTGGATTGAATCAAAGGCGTGCTTCGGGGATTATTATGAAATAAGGAGGCATTCAATAAATCAGTTCATACCTTATGTGAATATTTTTGGTAGTGGCGCTGTTGTTTACTGGTTTGACTATGTTGAGGATGTAAGACTGCCAAAGGGTGTTAGGATTCTTAGCCCAAGATTTTTTGATGGTGAGCGCCTATGATTGGCGATAACAATCCTTGGGGGATGTTTGTCGAAAATGTTAGGAGACTGCTTAGGGAGGTGCTACCCGCACATGAAATACGCTTGGAAGAACCGCCAGAAAATTTGGGAGATGTAGCATTTCCTACATTCAATATTGCAAAAAAGGTTGGAGAAAATCCTGTTTCTGTTGCAAAAAGGGTTGCTGAAAGTCTGAACAGCAAGATTGATGGGGCAGGTTGGGTGGATAGGGTTGAGCAGAAAGGTCCTTATGTAAACTTCTTCGTGAACATTAAAAAAATGGCTGAGTACACAATTCCCCTAATACTCAATCTTGACACAGCGTACGGTCATCTCAGACCCAGGGGAAAAAAAATAGTGCTTGAGCACACATCCGCTAACCCAACCGACGCGCTTCACGTGGGCAGGGCGAGAAATCCCATAATTGGTGACACGATGGCTAGGATTCTAAGGGCTGCAGGGTACGATGTTGAAACCCAGTATTATGTGGACGACTTGGGAAAACAGGCTGTGATACTGGCTTACGGCATGCATGAACTGGGCTACGATGCTGATTCCAGCCCTTATATGCGTGCATCACGCCTCTATGAGGAAAGCGAGGAGCACAGGGCGAGGGTGGACGATTGGCTGAGAAGGCTGGAGGGGGGTGATAAGGAGGTCGTGGAAAAAGTGAGGAGGGCTTGCCTTGAAATGATGGAAAACCGTATATTGCCAACCCTGGAAAGAATTAACGTTAGGGTTGATGTTTTGGCGTATGAGTCTCAGTTTCTTGAGAAAACAAGAGAGGTTATTGAAAACCTTAGGCCCTACTGCGGCAAGGACAACGGCGCCCTGTACATAGACCTCAGCCCTTACGGGATAGAGGAGAAGGTCTACATAACACGCAGCGATGGCACATCCTTATACGCGACGCGGGACATAGCGTATCATCTGTGGAAACTCGAGCGTGGCGATGTAATCATCAATGTGCTGGGGGAGGACCACAAACTGGAATCTTACTTTGTGAAAACAGCGATTGAGAAAATACTCGGGATAGAGGCGGATATTCGAGTCCTATTTTACTCTTTTGTTACGCTTCCTGAGGGAAGAATGTCGGCGAGGAAGGGCAGGGTTGTTTATTTTGATGCCCTGCTTGATGAGGCTGTGGAAAGGGCGAGGAAGGAGGTGCTGAAAAGAAGGGAAGATATGGACATGAGCAGGATTGACGAGATTGCAAGGATTGTGGGAGTAGGCGCAGTTCGCTTCAATATTGTTAGAATACAGCCAGAGAAGAAGATAGTTTTTAGGTGGGAGGACGCATTAAACTTTGAGGGATGCAGTGCTCCATTCGTTCAATACACCCATGCCAGGGCGTGCAGCATACTCAGGAAGGGCGGGGGTTATGACAGCGCAAAAGCGCCCGTAATTACGCATGAAAGAGAAATAAGATTGATAAAACTACTCTCAAAGTATCCCAGTGTTATTGAGTACTCTGCCGAGTTCATGGCACCGCACAAGGTTGCCCAGTATTGTGTGGATTTGGCGACGGAATTTAACCAGTTTTACAGGGACTGCCCAGTAATTCATTCCGAGGGTGAGGTTAGAAACACCAGGTTGATGCTTGTGGATGCCTTTAGAATAACGATAAGAAACGCCCTTGATGTGCTTGGTATAACAGCCCCTGAGGAGATGTGAATGGTAACTCGCCTTTGCATTGGTTTTGTTTTAAATCCGATTGCCGGGATGGGTGGAAGGGTTGGCCTGAAGGGCACGGATGGCTGGGCGTACAAGGAGGCGATAAGGCGCGGTGCACTACCAGTAGCGCCTGAGAGGGCGGAGAGGGCTTTTGCTGCCCTAAAGTCATCTGAAATATCTGATAAAGTATTCTTTTACACTTCCGCTCCGCCAATGGGTGAGAGAGTTTTATCACACCATGGCTTTGATTACGCTGTTGTGTACAGGCCAAAGAGCAAGAGAACAACAGCAGATGATACGCGGGAGTGTGTGAGGGTTTTTGAGAATTTTGGCGTGGATATGGTGGTGTTTTGTGGCGGTGATGGCACGGCAAGGGATGTGTGCTCGGTAATTGGGGATAGAATACCCATGATTGGAATTCCTGCAGGGGTTAAGATGTTTTCCTCAGTATTTCTTCGCATGCCCGAGGATTTGGCTTCTGTCATCGAATGCTATTTGGAGCGTAGGGAATGCAGGGATGGCGAGGTCATGGACGTGGACGAGGAAAGGTATAGGGGGGGTGAGTTATCTGCACGCCCGTACTTTGTTGCAAAAATACCGTGTGGCGATGTTGTGCAGGATGCAAAATCTGTATTTTACGGTGATGACTACTCGGGAATAGCCGAGTATATTGTTGAGAAGTTTGGAAGAAAGTGTGCATATATTTTAGGTCCTGGTGGCACCCTACGCGCAATAAAGGAGTATCTTGGTGTGAGTAATCCAACAATGCTAGGTGTTGATGTGGTCTTTGGGGACAAAGTTTGGAAGGACTGCAATGAGCGCGAAATATTGAGTATTCTAAACAATACCCCATGCGCATACATAGTTGTGAGCCCAATAGGTGCTCAGGGTTTCATATTTGGCAGGGGGAACCAGCAGATAAGTGCGAGGGTTATAAGAAAGGTCGGGATGGAAAATGTTATAGTGGTGGCTGGCGAAAGCAAGGCTAGAAATACTCCAATGTTGTTTGTGGACACGGGGGATAAAGAATTAGATAATCAATTCAGGGGATACATGAAAGTAATAACAGGCTATGGCAGGCATATTGTTATTCCTGTGGGATAGTGGGCTCACTCCTCCTTCTTTTCCTCAAACCCCTCCATGTAGCCCTCGGTTCCCTCCTCGTACTCCGCCATTTCTTCCCCTTCTTCCCGCGCCTCTTCTACACCCTCTCCATACTCAGTTTCTTCCGCCCCAAATAACTCGCCTATACTCTCCTCAGCCCCGTACTCCACTTCTGTTTCTTCAAGTTCTTCCTCGCCTGCGAGCCCCGCATACTCGCCAATTTCCTCGGTTTCTTCTGGTGCTTCTTCAGCCAACTCTTCGCCAATCTCCTCAACACCTTCCTCGCCAACCTCTACAGGCGCGCCCATTCTAGTCTGCCAGTCCTTTATCCTCTTTAGCCCAACAATCACAAGACCCACGCCTACAAGAAAGACAACAAGTCCCGCTATTGCAACAGTCCAGTTCACCCAGCCAAAAGAGTAATAAGCCTTGAACCTGCCTATTGGTATTTTAAGAGCATCGTGAAGGTACGAGAGTATGGGACCACCGAAAAACCCGCCAACCATCAGTATTATGCCTATCCAGAAGAACTTTGTGGGCTTTTCCTCTACGACCTCTTCCGCTAAAATCTCCTCAATTGCTGCTTCCTCAGCCTCAGCACCCTCCTCAATAACGCCCTCGTATTCTTCAGGCACGCCCTCTTCGCCCACCTCTTCCTCAACCTCAGCGCCCTCCTCAGGAATCTCTGCTGCCTCTTCGCCCACTTCTTCCTCAATAACCTCAAACTCTTCCGCGAACTCAACACCGCAGTTTGGACACACCTTTGCATCCAGCGGTATTATTGCACCACAATTCGGGCACTCCGCGTATTCCTCATATTCTTCTTCTCCCGTATCCACCACCAGACCTTAATCATTTTTCGCCCTTATATTATTTTCGTTCCTCTGAAATATATGGCGAGCAAAACTTAATTATAACAAAAGAAACAATATCTCTTGGGGTGATGCAGTGGGCGGAAAGTTCAGATGCCCAATGTGCAACGCACTTGTTGATGAATCAGATACTGTGTGCAAGGTATGCGGCACCGTGTTTAAGGAGAAGAAAGTTTTGGAAAAGAGGGAGGAAATCAATGTATGCCAGATTTGTGGTGCCTTTATAACAGGGGGGCAAAAAACATGCCCTGTATGCGGGGCGGAGATTGTTCCTCTTGAAAAGGGCGAGGTAAAGGTCGATGAGGAGTATATACCCTCCATATATTTGTGCCCAAATTGCAGGGCGTTCATAAGGGCTGATGAGAAAAAATGTCCAATGTGCGGTCAGGAGATCGGGAAACCTCTATCGCTCAAGGATGTGAGCCTCGAGGCTGAGATAAGCGTTGATGATGTAAAGGTCGTTGAGAAGGAGCAAAAACCAGAGGTTTATGTGGAGCCAAAGAGTATTTCCGAGTTGCAGGTGGAGGAAGATATGGAGGAAAGTGCTGAGGATGTTGTTGTGGCGGAGGGATTATCACCCAAGGTGCTTCTCCCTCATGCGATAGCACTCTCCCTTTCATTAGTTTTCTTTGGCATTACGTGGAGCACTGCGATCTCCATGCTGGTGCTCGAAATAGCACTTATATTCCATTTTCTATACAAAACTGCTCTTGAACTAAGGAACGGTTTGAAGGGCGATGTTTTGGCGGTAACAACATTGGGCATTGCAGTGGCAGCAACGATTATGGCGTCAATGCTTATTCCAATGCTCATAATCCCATCAGTCGCCCTTCTCATCGCCCTAGTGGCCATGACTGCAAGAAAGGGATGCGCATGTGCTGATGCCTACCTCTCCCTATCCCTTGCATGCGTGCTCGGTGCCTACGCATATTCTCCCTATCTCGCAATAATTGCAGTTGCTCCACTCATTCACTCAACATATCTGATTATTACCAAGATATTTGCCAAACCCAGCGTTAGTGTTGTGGAAAGTAGTGCAGCACGCGCCTACAACCCTGATAAGGTTGCCGCACTGTCCATGGTGCTTGCTGGAAAACTTGAGGAGGGGCTGAGTGCCATAGATAAGGCGATAGAGGCGGAAAAGGACAATGAGATGCTTTGGAATGCAAGAGGCTATGCTCTTATGAAACTCGGCAGGTACGCTGATGCAATGGAATCATTTGATAAGGCGCTTGAAATCAATCCAAGGTATGCTGAGGCTTGGAACAACAAGGGCAATCTTTACGCAAGACAGCGCATGTACGATGAGGCTTTATGGTGCTATCATAGGGCTCTAGAGTGCGACCCTGAGTATATTGATGTGCTTGTGAACATGAGGTATGTTTACTCAAGGCTCGGCTGGATTGAGGATGTTGTGGATTGCGAGAGAAAAATAAACAGAATGCTGAGGCTTAAGATGGCGGGAGTGTAGGTCATGATGGAAAGACCAAGGGTAATGGTAAACTGCGCGCTAACCGTGGATGGCAGGCTTGCAAACCCTGATTTTTCCCCACTGGAAATATCGTGCATTGAGGATAAAAAGTATGTGCACATGCTCAGGGCAAGCCATGACGCAATAATGGTGGGCGTGGATACTGTGATACATGATGATCCGTCATTGCTGGTAAAAAAAGAGTATTTTAAGTCTGATAAGAACCCGATAAGGGTGATTATTGATTCTAAGGGTAGAAGTCCAAAGAATGCTAGGGTTTTTGATGGGATGGCACAGACAATAGTTATAACTGCGGAGGAATGCAAGGAAGAATTTCCAAACGCTACAGTAATAAGGGCGGGCAGGGGGAGGGTTGATTTAGCCAAGGCTCTACAATTTTTAAAAAAAGAGGGAATATCCTCGGTGCTTGTTGAGGGCGGTGGAAAGATAATATACTCAATACTACGCGCCCAATTATTTGACAGATTCCGCGTATACATAGGTCCCATGGTGCTCGGTGCAGGACCAACGATAAGGGCGGTTGGTGATTCGGGGGGAGAATCTAGCGCCAGTACGGATAAATACATCCCCATACGATTAAGATTGTGCGATGTGCAACGAATTGGGAATGGTGTGGCTTTGGTGTTTGAACCAGAAAATAATAATGGCTAAGTGAAATTGCCAGTTATTTCTGCACTGGCTACATGATGGCCGAAAAGTTTATATTTCCCCTATACAGAGAACCATATAGGTGAGTCTATGGTGATAAAGAGGGCAATTGCGATCATAATGACGATAGTGATATCTGTGACAGTAGTAAGCTTGGTCTACTATTTACATTTTGTGCCTCAGCACCCATATCAAACAATAAAGGAACTCAACGACCAAGAGGTATTTATCTCTACCAATTTATCTATTGGAAGAATGTACAAGGTAAAAGATAAAGTAGAGGGGAATTATGTATTTGCATTACCCGAGTTGAAAGAGAACTACTCAGTTGATGCTAATAACTTATCAACTTATACAGCAGTATGGTTTGGAAGTGAGCCTTCTTTCCCTGTGTTTTTCATAGGTGATAGAAGTTCTGACTTTCCTGTCGGGAAAGAAGTTAAATTTGATTTAGAAGTGAAAAAATATGAGATTTTTATTTCTGGTACCTCTCTTACTATCACAAGCGTTGAAAGTGCTTATGTGTATTACATGATACTAGAATTATATAAAGTAATCTATATTGGGAATTTCGCTATAATTTCTTTTGAATTAGATAGAATAGATGACGTGACTTTTAAATTAACTGTAACCGAAATAGCGAACTTTAATTCTCTGCCAATTTGTTGGTCAGATGTATACGCTGTTTCTTTTAATAGTACTAAACCGATACCATCCTTTAAGGTATACTCCTCAGATGGCTCTTTTTTAGGGGAATTTAGGGAAAGAAATGCATCAATGATAGGTAAAGAAGTGGAAATTGGCCAATATCTTGAATTTACCTATAATAAGAATACATATGGAAATCTTACCATACTACTCTCGGCAGACATATTCCCTATGGTTTCCTCCGCAGGAGACCCTTTCTTCTTCGATCAGTACCCTATTTCTCGCATAGATGTATGAACAAAAACCATCTATGAAAAAGCCATAGTAATAGAAAAGAGAAGAAGAATCAAAATAGAAGACAAACGACGGTCTGTCCCCTGAAATGACATGAAAGAGAAAAATCTCCTTGAGACAACGGGCAACTCTTCGCCAACTTCGTTGGCTCGGTGCTATCCGCACTCACTTAACAGATGCGTATGCGGTTTCACTCCCTTCGGTCGCTACACCCCAATTGCGTCGCTTCGCTCCGCAACTTCGCATACGTTCCAGCCGTTAGTCTTCCTTAGCAAACGTGCCCGCCAATTTCTCCAGAGATAGGCTCCTTTTTCTCCCAGCCGTGTGCTGGAGAGTAGACAACAAGTTCTGGGTCGCCATAGTAAACAACGTTTTCCGCAACATCCCACCACCAGGTTGAGGTGGAATACCCTATGCCCACCATGGATATGGCGTCCGTGTATGCCTCCCCAACAGTCGCACCCTTTGCAATCTCGCGCATGAAGACTTCAATGGCAAAACTGCAGTACCAGGATGTGGTCCACGGGTCAATCACCTGAAACACGCTCCCGTGGCGTATTAGGCTCATGTGCAGGTATGTGTTTGCTATAAGGCAGGAGCCTCCAAAGAACCCCATGGAATGAAGGTTGCCCATGGCGTTATCGAGGTCGTATCCATCGTATCCATCAGTTTGCGTTGCCTGCGAGAGAATCGTGATTACAACACCGTCGTGCTGATAGCCCGCCATGTCCCAGCGCACATCAAGCCCTGTGGTCTTTGACATGGTCATGGTGTCGGGCTCTCTTGTGCACCCTGATTGCTCGTACGCTCTCCAAGGGTTCGGCTCCTGCGGGTGATTTTTATCGCTCCAGAAGCCAACAACACCAGCGCCTCTACTACCCCCGTGCATTATTTCGAGCCACATGATTGCACCCGCGTTTATGTTGTACATTGTGGCGGAAAAGTTCGTGGAGAAGACTGAGGAGTATCCGCATTTTTTGGCGTAGAATGGCACAACTTCGGATGGGTTGAGGTCTGGCCAGCAGCCAGCGCCTCCATGGTCTCCGTTCACTCCATCATCTATGGGGTCGTTGCTCTTTGTTCTGAAAGGCACCACACCATTTGTGCAAACGTAATCGCACCCCCAGTACTTGCTCGCCCTTTCATTGAACCTGTGGCAGTATGAGACCCATGTCTGTACCACGGGATATTTCACCCTAACCTTTCCTCCCCTATCCATTATCTGAAGAATGCCGCCGGCAATTCTAGATTTAGAGCCTGTTATCATCTCAACATTGCCTTCCACGCCAGGATTTGTAAATATAATGTGCTCGTATAGTGCTGCGCGAGAGCACCAAGCGGCGGTATCAATTGGTGTACCCACAATGCGCCCAGCCCTTGCTTTACCAACCAATGCCCTATCCCATGCCGTGCCTATATCAAACTGACCTGCAACGGTGATTATGTCCATGTTTTCCCAGCACATGCCAAGCCTCTCAAGTTCTGAGAATATTTCCCTAGCGGTCATGACCATTGCGCCTATGTCTGCAGTCTTTCTCCTGGCGTAAGCGTCAATCCAGAAATCGTTATGCCATGCCTGTGCTGATGAAAGCCCCGAGTATATATCCGTCACCACCACGGGAATTCCATGCACCGCAGCAAGGTATGAGGCAGGACCTATGTAAAGGGCACCGGGTTTTTCACCAGCACATCCTTGGCCAATAATCCAGTAAGACCATGGATTCACAGTAGTGAAAAGAACATCCTCTTGTTTTGTAAGGTCGAGTATTAGGTGATAGATGTCATAATCGCTGCGCAGCACATCAACGCCTATTTTGCTAAAAAAGCCCTTTGCCTTCTTCACACCTCTTGCTATCTCATCGCAATACTTGCCAGTGAGGTCTACAATGAACACCCTTTCAACGCCCAGTGATTTAAGCGCGTCCTTTATTGCCGAGACATCACCACCATCAGCGTATAGCAGGGGTGCATTCAGTATTGATGCCAAAACAGCGCCATTTGCCGCCGAGGACAGGATGAGAGCATAATCATAGTTCATTCTTGACTGATACGAGTAGGATATGGTGAAATGAACACATCCAGTTATGTTGTCCAGCGCAAGCACGCAGAACCTGTACTCTGCCATCCCCAACTCTTTTGCGGTCAAGTTCTTTGGTTTATCGTCACCCAACGACTTTGCCACAACCTCACCGTTTGGTCCCAACAAAAGAAGTCCAAGGTTTGCATTACCGTCCCAGTCAAGTTCCGCCTTGAAATTCCTGCAAAAGAACGGCATCTCCCCAATATCTACCTCAACACCAGGATACGTTTCAACGTATATGTCGTAGTCTGCCTCACCGCCCAGTGGCTGCTCGCCCCCAATACTCTCAGTGGGCATGTAGGTAACGCCTATCCCCCAGGCGCCCGGAGAGTAAACATAGGTCTCAGCCCTTTCATAAGGGCCAGAGATTACATTCCAGTTCTGCGATGCAGCAACCTCGCCCACATCCCAGTCGTATATCTGCATGTCAGGGTCTTTTCCCCTCTGCGTTATTGGGTCAAGAACCTTAAAGTAGCCATGCCACTCCATATTTGCTATGAGATATTTCATCCCATTGGCGACAGTAAAGTTATGAAACTTCGGGGGTATGGGTGAAACGTTCTTTTTGCCTGAGAAGTGGTAGTGGAGCACGCGGGCGTTCTCCAGTGTTCCGTTTGTGCACCCCTCATACTCTAATATTTTTTCCTCTATACTGCGGTAGGGAGCGATCACGGCGTATTCTGAGTTTTTCCAGCACCTCAGGGCAAGAGCACTGGAGAGTTCTGGAGGCTTTAGATCACACCTCCATGTTTTTTCGGATTGAATTTTTACGCTTCTATCTCCCATGCACAGCAAATCAAGGGAGGAAATTTTTCCTGTGAGATTAAGCCAGTCCTCTATGAAGTAATCATAGGCGTCATTGGAAGCCCAACTTTTATTCTCGCCACTGCCCTTATAATCCGAATAGTAAAGCACCGGCGAAACGTAGAGTGTATTGTCATGCGCAAATACTGCGGATGGCACGGCAGCCATAAATGCAAAATCGTCATCAAAGCCTTGGTCGTCAAACCCCACAATGGTGAGCCTTCTCACAGGCACAGAGGGAAGCCAGCAGAGCTTTTCCTGAGGGGTAAAGGAAGGAAGCCCGTGCTCAACACACGTGGCAAATAATGGGAATAGCATAAGCACTGCTAGGAGAAGGGCTGTTCTCTCCCTGCTCATTAGAGGCAATATTGGGCGTGGCGGTTTAAAACTTTTCCCGAGATTGCTATCGTTCCATAAAGTATAAATGGCAAATCTCAATCCTTTTCACGCCATGATTGATGTTGTGGTTGTTGGAATGGGCTATGTTGGCATCCCTGTAGCGGTGGAGTTTGCAAGAGTAGGAATGAGTGTGGTGGGTATTGATATTGTGGTGGATAAGGTTGAAAAAATAAACAGGGGCGAGTATCCGCTCAAGGGTAAAGAGCCAGAGTTGCCCGATCTATTGGAGAGTGTTGTGTCATCGGGAAGGCTGAGGGCGACGACGGACTACTCGCCATGCTCTGAGGCAAAAAATATAATAGTTGCTGTGGAAACTCCCTTTGATAAAGATGCACTGTCCCCCAATTACACAGCCCTTCGCTCAGCCATGACTGATATTGGGAGGAGGCTGAAGAGGAATACGCTTGTGGTGATAGAGTCAACAATTGCGCCCTTAACCACGAACAACCTTGCAAGGAAGATTTTGGAGAAAGAATCTGGACTCATTGCGGGAAGGGACTTCTACCTTGCCCACTGCCCCGAAAGGCTTATGGTTGGAAGGCTGCTGAGAAATCTCAGAGAGTATGACAGGGTGATTGGGGGGATTGACCCAGAGAGCACAAGGCGTGCGATGGAACT
>QMTG01000014.1 GCA_003649915.1 Thermoplasmata archaeon | reverse complement strand
TTGGTGTAGAACCCATTTGAAACCTTGCCCTCTCCGCATTCGAGCATGCCATAACCCACGCATTCTTCTGCGTCTCCAAGAATTGCAAGGGACAGCGGATCAACAGCAGAAATTATATTCTGCACGGGCATGGGTGCTGTTGCGATGTGTGTGCTAGGGTTATAATGAAAAAACACGTTCCAATACGTTCTTGTTGTGGAGAGCTCTTCATCCACCGTGCCCGAGCCCGATGTGTTATGGGGCATTCCCTCATAATCCATATCTTCATCCCAGAGATCACCAGATAAATTATACGAATAGTTACCATAGATACTACCACTATATGTTGCAGCAGCGTTATCTATGCTTATAGAATATGCCTCCTCATTCAATGGTAGACATGGAACTGCCGGTGTGTATATAATACTAAGATTTTGAACCAGAATGTTGCATGACATGTTAATTGCAGCATTGAATGACTCGTTATCAAAATTGTACCTGCCCGCGGTGCTAATGTCGATCTTATACTCCATTCGCTCCGCAGACTGCTCAACTATTCCATAGAACTTATCTCCTTCATATTCAAACCCTTTTAGCCAGAAATGACCGCTATAGTTAACATCCATCAGAGTAATATAAATACTAAAGTATGCAGTCCCTGAGCAATATATTCCGCCCTCCTCACAATCGTAGCTTATGTTTGTAACAAGATCCGAGTTTTCACAGTACATCCTTCCCTCATACATGAACCTATAACCTTTGGAATCCTCGCCCTCGTATTCTATGTATAAAACGTAAACTATCCCTCCGCGCCCTTCAGCCTTAATAGCAGTGCCCGGCATATAAAGCGAAGATCCAGCAAACATACTGGCAAGTTTGCCGAAGTCTAGGTCCCATCGATAGCCCCAACCATTACCCCTTTCCCACGATTCTTGAACCGAAGTCTCGTTGAAACTTGTAATTTCATTATGGCTGATGCTAATGTCCATGTTATACCCTGCACTTCCAGCCATCGGTCTGACACATATATAATAATCCCCACCATCGCGTGCTGTGTACAGCACGCTTTCTATACCCGAATAATTGCCTGTGGAGTGGTCCATGAGCGATAACTCATCATCGTACAAGTAAAGGTCTAGGTTTGCCAATGATGAATTGAATTCAATGGTTACGTCTAGTGTGTCAAAGCACCCAAGATGAATAATAAACCAATCCTCATCGGCACAGTATAGTTCATAACTACCTGCGCTCAGGGCAACAGCACTTGCAGGCGAATCATTATCCTCGTATACATCATCAGTATTTGCCTGTATACCAAAACTTAGAGCATAGGCGCTTATGACCAAAAGCAGTACAAACCATACCACACCCCTTATTCTCATGCAAACCACCTATACGCACATCTCTAAGCGCGCATTTAAAGTTTTTGGTAAATCAGGCCAAAGTACACAACTTTTCACTACAATACCCTGTATGATTTTTACCTCCGCACATTTTAAATCAATGAGTCAATATTTCCCCCACGGTGAGGCGTATGGAACTCGACCCAGGAAAGTATTATAAACTGCTGGTAAGACCTGTTGTTGTAATAACAACGCTATTTGAAAACGGAAAAGTAAATGCCGCCCCTTTTAGTTTCACAACACCTCTAAGCTTCTCTCCCCCACTTTTCGCCTTCGCCACAAGTACTGAGCATGATACTTACAAAAATGTGAAAAGAACAGGTGAGTTCGTGGCAAATCTGGTAGGCAATGCAATCGGTCCCTATATGAAGGCTCTAGAACGCCCTTTGCCCGAGGGCGAGAGTGAGTTAGACCTGGCAGGACTTGAAACAAGAAAATCTCGAATGATATCAACCCCCGGTATGGCTGATGCATATGCGTGGATTGAATGCAAGCTTCACGCCGATGTGGAATGCGGCGATCACAACCTAATTATTGGCAAGGTCTTGGCTGTTGATGTTGTGGACAAGTTCTGGGATCGCGTTGTTGTGCCTGAAAAGGCATCGCCCCTCTTCCACATATCTGGTGAGTATTTCGGGAGGGGTGTGTCGCGAGTAAAATACGAGAGGTGGAGGTAATAAGAGATGGCTGGAACTTTTGAGAGAGAGCTTAAGGGGATTTTGCAGGCAGATGAAAAGGTGCTGGAAAGAGTGACAAAAAGTTGCAGCGATATTGAGAAGAAGAATTATTATAGTATATTAAAGAATCCCTTTATCGTTATAAGGGCTGCTGGCTCTTTTGGGGTAGATCTTGTAGCGGTAAGGCACGATTTATCATTTCCTATCGAAGTTAAGGCATCTAAGAAAAAAAAGATACACTTTAGCGATAGCGAGAAGTTAAAGCTACAGGCAGAGAAAATGTTAGGATTATGCTCACGTGCGGGGCTTGTTCCAATATATGCCTACAGGTTAAAAAACGTGCGGGGTGATTCTTGGCGAGTATATACAATGAATATTGATAGGACAAAGTTGAGCCAAAAGTATGCAAAAATATACGCAATTTTGCCAAAAATAAGAACAACAAAGAGCGGTAATAGGGTTTTGGACTGGGAAGATGGAAAGCCTTTGAATGAGTTTTTACTGATCATATCTGAGTAATTATCATCTCAGATAATTTCGGGAAAATGTTTTAATAGTGATTTGTATTACGCACTAATCTGTATTAAATCCATAATAAAATCATACACCAATAAATCGACGCGGAGGTGGATGGAATGGTAAAGGAGGACTATGATTTGCAAAAATACGTGCAGATGCTTAGGAAGAGCGGGCTTAAGGTGACCCCTCAGCGTATAGAGATATTGAGGTATTTGGATACTTACAGAAACCATCCGACGGCAGAGAAAATATATCAAGATGTTAGGCGTAAAATGCCTTCCCTATCAAAAACCACAGTTTACAATACTATAGAAGCGCTACGAAATAACAATTTTGTTCGTGTGCTGACGGCATTTGATGAGTTGAGGTATGATATAAACACCGCCCCTCACGCCCACTTCGTGTGCAGGATGTGCGGAAAAGTGTACGATATTGATATTCCAACATCACACCTAGATGCAATCACAAAAATACCTCACAAAGTTGAGGAAGTTCAATGCTACATCACGGGGGTATGTAAAGAATGCATGGCTAAGGAGGGTGGTGTTAAAAAATGAACGAACATGATCTGAATAAGTATGACCTGAAGACACCCCTCGCCATGGCTCTCGGGGCTGAACGGGAAAGTGTAGCGTTATACGAATCTTTGCGAAAAAGAACAAGAAACTACGTGTTGAGGGAAAGGCTTAGATTTTTTGCTGATGAGGAGAGAAAGCATGAAGGGATATTGCGCACACGCATAATAAAGTTATTCAATGATCAATTATCGCCAATCGAGCCCCTAGAGACACATCTTGAGGATGGGGCCAAGGACTATTTGAAAATTGCGACATGTACTGGGAATGATGCATGCAGGGCCGTAGGTGCTTGCTGAAACATGTACAAATAAACTAAGAAACTCTACATAAAAAGGTAGGGGTGGTTTTAGGTATGACAAAGAAACTGGAGGTATATAGGTGCGAGATATGCGAAAACATTGTTATAGTTGCACATGAAGGTGTAGGACATCTTGTATGTTGTGGGCAGCCCATGAGTTTGCTTGAGGAAAAAAGCACAGATGCAGGAATAGAGAAACACCTCCCAGTAGTTGAAATCAATGGTGATGAAGTAAAGGTATCCGTGGGCAGTTTACCGCATCCTATGGAGGAGAACCACTATATTGAATGGATTGAGGTTGTTACCGACAGAGAAGTGCACAGAAAGCATCTAAAGCCTAGTGATGAGCCAAAAGCGGAATTTTGTATAAAATCCAAGCCTAGGTATGTGAGAGCATATTGTAACGTGCACGGTCTTTGGGTAAAGAAATAATGGAGGTGGTAAGTATGGGAGAAAAAGCACGGGAAATTGTTGGTGAGAAGGCTGAAGAGATTGTAGAGTATCTCAATAAGACACTGGCTGATGAGTGGCTAGCCTACTATCAGTACTGGATAGGCGCAAGAGTTGCTAGAGGAAGAATGCGTGGACAGGTCGTAGCCGAGCTTTTAGAGCATGCAGGCGATGAATTAAGGCATGCTGAGATGCTCGTGGATAGGATAATACAGTTGGGCGGCACCCCTTTGTTAAGCCCAAAGGAGTGGTTTGAAAAGACAAACTGTGGCTATGAATCCCCCACAGATCCAAGCACAGAGGCAATTTTGAGGCAAAATATCAAGGGCGAGAGATGCGCAATAGGCACTTACCGGGAGATATTGAAGATGACAAAAGACGTTGACGAAGTTACATATGCACTAGTTTTATCAATATTAAAGGACGAGATTGAGCATGAAGAGGACCTACAATCATTACTAGATGATATGGCTAGGTAATAGAGGTGATGAGATTGAGAAAAATGACGGAAAAATCACTTAATGAGGCATTTGCTGGTGAGTCCATGGCTCATATGCGCTATCTAGCGTTCAGTGATATTGCTGAAAGGGAAGGATACAGGAACATTGCGCGGCTATTCCAAGCAATAGCATATGCTGAGTATGTGCATGCAATAAACCATGCTAGGGAGTTAAAAATGCTCGGTAGCACTGTGGAGAATTTGAAAATGGCAATAGAGGGCGAGAAGTATGAGGTTGAGGAGATGTATCCAGCGTATGATGCCATCGCTCAATTGCAAAATGAAGATGGGGCGCATAAATCCATACACTACGCTATCGAAGCCGAAAAAGTGCACGCTGAACTGTATACTAAGGCTCTAGAAGGTGTGAAAAATGGAAACGATTTGGAAGTGGGTAACATATACATATGCCCCATCTGCGGGTACACCCATATAGGGGCACCCATAGAAAGATGTCCGATATGCGGAATTCCTTGGGATAAATTCAAGAAATTTTGAGGTGATGGGTGCGGTATCGAAAGACGAAGAAAAACTTAGTTCTTGATGCGATGAAATATGCTAGAAAGCCTTTGAAACCTAGGGAAATCACAAGGATTGGAGAGCAAAGAGATACCACAGATAATAAAATAGTCAAAAATAAGGGAAAGGTGCTATTACGCGCCTAAATAGCGCACCACACAATCCCCCTTATTTTATACGAAAAGAACGACAGATTTATATGGTCATGTTGTAATAACAATACCACTCCTGCGGGTGTGGTGTAGCCTGGTATCACGTAAGCTTGCCGAGCTTATTACCCGGGTTCAAATCCCGGCACCCGCATAACATCGGTATGGGATTTGAGAGTTGGAAAGGAGGTTTTAAGTGATAAATAAGTGGCCTTTCCGCCGAATCAATATCCCGGCACCCGCATAATATCGGTATGGGATTTGAGAGTTGGAAAGGAGGTTTTCCGCTGAATTAATCCTAGCATCCGCATAAGTGCGGGTAGTGGTTTGAAGCATAGATGGCATCTTTAAGTGTTAATATTATGCTTTTTATAATGAACCAATCTTAGTCGTCATAAAATGCTTTCTGGACAGATAAGTATATTTAGAAACACCCTCTTTACCTCCTCATAGACTTTGAAGTATAAAAGCACTCAGGTGGTGAAAAATGCCCAAACTTAAGGGTAAAAGGGCGATAATTACAGGGGCATCACGTGGAATTGGTGCGGCAATTGCCAAGTTATTTGCCAGGGAGGGCGCGATTGTTGGCATAAACTATTATCAGTCTGAGGACAAGGCTAGGGAAGTGCTTTCAGATGTTAAAAAGCATTCTGACGGTATAATGCTAAAGGCTGATGTATCGTCGTATGATGAAGTTAAGACAATGATTGATGAATTTATTTCAAGATACAGGGGTATTGATGTGCTTGTATGCAATGCAGGAATATACATCAGGGAGCGCTTTGCTGACATTAGCGTTGAGTCTTGGAGAAGAACGATGGCTGTAAACTTGGATGGAGTATTTTACACGATAAAGGCGGCACACCCATACATGGCTGAGGGGGGTTCCATCGTGATAATGTCATCCCAGATAGCGTTTAGGGGAACAAACCACGGAGCACACTATGCCGCCAGTAAGGCTGCATTGCTCGGCCTAACTCGTGCACTGGCGTTAGAGTTTGCACCAAGCATAAGGGTAAATGCTATAGCTCCTGGCTATGTAGACACAGACCTGCTTGGAATAAAGAGCGATGATGAACGAGCATGGCGTGAAAGCCTTGTACCAATGCGAAGGATAGGCAAGCCTGAGGATGTGGCGAATCTCTGCTTATTTTTGGCAAGTGATGAATCCTCATTCATCACAGGGGAGGTTGTGCTGATAAACGGTGGGCAGTACATGGGATAGTTCATGCAAAAGTTCTAAAGTGTGTAATACAATTTTTGTGGCGTGTATATTGACCATCCCTTGCTGGCAAAAAACGAGATTGAATACAGGGAGTATCAGGTAAGAATAGCCCGTGCTTGCTTGCAGGCATCCACGCTTGTTGTGCTCCCTACTGGGATGGGAAAGACTGTAATAGCATTGCTCATAATAGCAGAGGTGCTCAGAAAAAAAGGCCCAAAGGTGCTTTTCATGGCGCCAACGAAGCCATTAGTTGAGCAACATGCAGAATTTCTAAACAGATTTCTAAACTATGATGGAAAAATATCTGTACTAACAGGCGAGGTAACGCCAAGAAAAAGAGCGGTATTATGGCAGGAATCGGCGATAATAGTTTCCACTCCGCAGGTTGTCAAGAATGACCTAGAGGCAGGTAGGATTTCATTGGATGGCATAAACCTTGCAATATTTGATGAAGCTCACAGGGCGGTTGGTGAGTACTCGTACGTATACATTGGGGAATTGTGTAAAAAAAGAAAAATACTGAGGATGGGCATGACAGCATCGCCTGGCAGTGAGGCGAGCAAGATAATGGAGGTTTGTAGAAATCTTGGGATAGAGAACATTGAGATAAGGTCAAAGTACGACCCTGATGTAGCCCCCTACGCCCATGACATCAAGATTGAATGGGTAAGGGTGCAGATGCCAAAGGGGTATGAGTCCTTGGTTAAACACCTAAAGGAAGCATATCGGACGTATATTCGGGAGTTGAAGGCTTTTGGTCTTCTAAAGGGCAAGCCTCCGAGCGTTGTTGGCGCAAAAGACCTAATAGTTCTTGGCGAAAAACTCAGGGAGGAGGTAAAAAATAGAAGGCATACATCGCTCTATCGGGCAATGACTCTCCAAGCCGCAGCCATGAAATTAAACCATGCGATCGAACTTGCAGAAACCCAGGGAATAGAAGCACTGCGCGAGTATATGGAAAAGTTGATTGCAGATGCAAAAAAGCCAAGGGCGTCAAAGGCCGATAAGGAAGTTTTGAAAAATGAGAATGTTAAGGTGGCAATCGAGATCATGAAAGACCTAGCAGTGCAGCACCCAAAGCTGGAAAAGGTTGTGGAAATAGTGAGTGAGCAGCTGAGGACAAAGCCTGAGAGCAGGATAATAGTTTTTACGCATTACAGGGACACAGCAGAACTTGTAACTTCGTTCCTGAGCAGACTTGAAGGTGTAAGACCTGTAAGGTTTGTTGGTCAGGCGAGCCGCGGAGAGCATAAAGGGATGAGGCAGAGAGAACAGGTAGAGGTTGTTAAAAAGTTCAGGGCGGGCGCGTACAACGTGCTAGTTGCCACAAGCGTGGCTGAGGAAGGGCTGGATATACCCGCCACAGACCTCGTGGTGTTCTACGAGCCAATACCGTCAGAGATAAGAACGATACAGAGAAGGGGGAGGACTGGGAGGAAAGGGCCCGGGCGCGTTGTAATCTTAATAACAAAGAGGACAAGGGACGAGGCATATTATTGGTCGAGCAGGAGAAAGGAGAAGAAAATGCATGCGCAACTTATGAGGCTGAAGGAGGAACTAAAAAAGATCGCACGGGGCGAGGTTGCCATGGACATGGCGCTTGAGGTTAGCATAGTGCGTGATACAAAGAAGACCGAGAAGCGCGTGCAAACGACACTCTTTGATTTTTTTAATGATTGTGAGGATTGTAATGCAATCTATGTTGATTATAGGGAGGCGAACTCGGGTGTGGTTGAAGAGTTGGAAAGTTTGGGCATGAGCACGGTACTAATCCCATTAAGTGTTGGCGACTACCTGATATCCAAGGATGTGTGTGTTGAGCGCAAAAACGCCGCAGATTTTGCATCATCAATAATAGATGGTAGGCTTTTTGAGCAGGCTAAAAAAATAAAAGAGGAATATCAGAAGCCTTTGATAATAGTGGAGGGCAATATTGAGGAGGCATGTGCTAGGATAAGCAGAAACGCGTTTTTTGGCGCGCTAGCGTCATTGCTTGTTGACTACTCCATGCCCGTGATATTTACGAAAAATTGTGCCGAGACTGCCCAACTTATTGCCAGCATTGCCAGAAGAGAACGTGCGGAGGGAAGAATGCCAAGGCTTAGGGTTGACAAGAAAAAAATGAATATTGATGAGAGGATACGATACGTTGTGGAAGGACTGCCAAACATATCATCAATCATGGCTGAAAGGCTGCTGCAAAGGTTCGGAACTGTGAGGGCAATAGCAAATGCTTCTGAGGGCGAGCTTAAGTCTGTGCGCGGTATAGGAGACAAAACGGCAAAGGAAATATTACGTGTGCTAACAACAAAGTATGGTGATGAGGAAGATGAAAGTCGTGGCTGATACAAACTTCTTGCTCATGCCCTTTCAGTTCAAAATAAATCTTGATGCGGAACTGCGCAGGTTATTTGGAAAGTATGAGGTGTATGTTCCCTCAGCAGTGCTTGAAGAGCTGGAAAATATAGGTGCTACGGATGCTAAGGCAGCCCTTAAGCTCGCCAGCCGGTACAGGGTTGTGAAATGCCCTGAATGTATGGAGGCTGACGAGTGCGTCCTATGGGTGGCGAAAAGTATTGGGGGTGCGGTTATGACGAACGATAAGGTTCTTCGGGAGTGGGCGAGAAGGGAAGGTCTCGCCGTTGTTTATATGAGGGGCAAAAGCCATCTTGTGTGTGATGGCGTGCAATGAGGCATGGTGCTTATGGTAGAGATTAGAAGAATAACTGGAATTGTGACCAGCGGGAAGGGTGAGGGTGCGATGTATGTTATGATGCCCGAGTACAACAAAATCCTGAAAAAACATGCGGGCTTTAGCCCGTATCCCGGCACGCTCAATATTGCGGTTGGCTCGGAAGATTATCATTATGTGGTAAACAATGGGAAACACGTGGCTGGTTTTGTAAAGGGTGGTGTGGAGTATGGAGGGATTACAATTATGAGGGCAAGAATGTATGGGGTGGAGTGTGCCGCAATTGTGCCTGAAAAGACAGTGCACAAGGATTGTGTTGAAATAGTAGCGCCTGTGTGCTTGAGAGAAAGGTTTAATATAAAAGATGGGGATGTAGTAGAGGTTGTGTTATATGGGCGATAAGGTTTGTATGAGATGCCGTGTGCTGTACCCGAGCGATGCAAGAGTGTGCAAGTACTGCGGAGGAGAGCTTGTAGAGATACAGGACACAATGTTTGACTGGGAGCGATACCCATATCTTTACCCAAGGGTTAGGGTAGTACACCGAAGAAGCCATTTGAGCCTAGCATCAATCTTCCTGATAATAATATTCGTTATCGGCATAGTTCCCGCAATAATATCCCCAAAAATTATAACAGTTAGTGGTATTACAAATGTTGATGGAATAGAAGGCACAGTTATTGATAGAAACAGGGAGCCAGTACCTGGTGTGTTATTGTCCGTGCAAGGCACAAGAAAAAGCACTATTAGCGATCCCAGTGGGCACTTCGAGATTCATGGCCTATCTTATGGTGAATACATAATAAAGGCAAGAAAAGAAGGGTATGTGACGAAAAACCTGACAGTGTTTGTTGCCAAGCCTCTAAACATGGGAATAACGATAATAATGGATAAGGGTGATGGGTTCGAGGAAGAGGTTCTTATAAGCAGTGTTGATGTGCAGGCGTATATAATCGCGTGTATAACTCTCGCAGCAATATTCTCGCTATTTTCGCTTATAGGCGCGTACCATACAAGGAAGCAAAAAAACTTTGGCTGGGCATTATTTGGAGGGATATTTGGTGTTGCATCGGGCATATCCATGGCCTTGCTCCTCGGAATGCTGTTTGCGCTTGGAATAAATGCAATAGCAATATCCGCAATCGCAATAGTGATTATTGTTAGGGAAAGATACATGTTTGAGAGGACTCTCGGGGGTAGGCTAGGATGAGCGCATGGTCTCGCCGTCTTTTGCCATTGATTCTGTTCATCGCAGGTGTTGGGGCGATAATTTTCTCTCTAATGCAGGGCAGGGGAGGTGCTGGCATATTCATAATATTCCCAGTAATTTACACGACAGGCATATTGGGAATAATTGGCGTGCTTTTGATAATGCTATCTCTCCTATCCCTATTTTTTATGCCCTTCCGCGCAGTTTATGACTCATATCATACCCCCATAGCAGACTTTGAGGAACATGATGTGTACCACGCCATGGAAAAGCGGGAAAAAAGGTACGGTGGAATATTGCTAATAGGGCCTTTTCCCATAATTTTTGGCACTGATAGGGAGATGATGGGGGTGCTCATAATAATAGCTTTAATCATGATTGCGATATTTATTATTTTACTGTTCCATCTAACATAACTGGAGGGAAAAACACCATGCGTGTACTATATGACGGAAGGGTTGAGGAGTACAGGGCGGTCTGGATGGAGGGAAAAAAGATAAAGTGCATCGACCAAAGGGTTTTGCCCGAAAACTTCGTCATAAGGGAGATAAAGAACACAGATGAAGCATGTAAAGCAATAAAATCTATGATGGTTCGCGGTGCTCCAACAATTGGGGCGACTGCAGCCTATGCGATGGCGCAGGCATACTTATTGGGCGAGGACTTAGCAAAAACTGCCAATGCTCTTAAAAAAACGAGGCCTACAGCACATGATCTTTTTCATGCAATAGATTTAGTTCTCAATTCTTCCGACCCTGTAGAGGAGGCTGAGAAATACGTGGAAAGCATTGTTGAGAGATGTAGGCTTATAGGGAAACATGGCGAGTCCTTGCTCAATGACCATGCCCATATACTCACGCACTGTAACGCAGGAGCGTTAGCGTCTGTTGATATTGGAACAGCCCTTGCCCCCATTCGCATGGCCCACTACAGCGGGAAAAGCCTACATGTTTACGTTGACGAAACACGCCCAAGACTTCAAGGGGCTAGATTAACCGCATGGGAACTAAAAAACGAGGGAATAGAGCACACAATAATAGCTGACAATGCAGCCGGATACTACATGTGGAAGGGCAAAATCGATATTGTTATCGTTGGTGCTGATCGCGTGGCGTGTAACGGGGATGTTGCAAACAAAGTTGGTACTCTCGAAAAAGCGGTGATTGCCAAAGAGTTTGGCGTAAAGTTTTACGTGGCTTTTCCATCATCCACAGTAGACCCCAAAGCCAAGTTTGGAGCCGAGATACCAATTGAGGAAAGGGATGAAAAAGAGGTTCTGGAAATTGCAGGCACAAGGATAGCGCCAGAGGGTAGCAGGGCGAAAAACCCCGCCTTTGACATAACACCCGCAAAGTATATTGACGGGTACATAACAGAGTATGGAATAATTGACGCATGTGGTATTAAAAAGTTCATTACACATCTAGTTGCTAAAACAAAATAAATACGTATAGCCCACACGCATACTTAATAATTCAAATGTGCAATCAAGCAAACCAACTAAATCGCCATGCACCCTTAATTATGAGAAAAAAATATATATAGGTAAGCCTTACATCTCACACGCGTGAGGTGACAATATGACTAGGAGAACAATGAGCATATTCATATTGTTGCTAGTAATCATGAGTTTTATAACAGTCGTGCCGAAGAAGACGGAAGCAGGCCCTTACACTTATGTGAATATTATTTTAAACCAGAGTAGTGTGGAGGTTGACGTAAGCCCAGGGTCAACATGTGTTGCGCAGATAACAGGCATATGCCAGATAGGCACAAGAAATCCTATGGTGCCTGTTATAGTAAATTTGGAAGCCACGGGCACAGAGGGCGTGACTGCAACCGTAGCTCCATCTTCCATTGTTGCCATGGGAAGTGATGAAGTACAAATATCTGTATCCATTAAGGCTCAGCCGCTGATGTCCAGAAAATCCCAGCCCATTGTGACGGTAAGCGGTACATATACGCAGGGTGCCATGGTTGGTGAAGTTGGTAAGGCTCAGTGTCAGGTAATAATTAAGCCCTATTACATGATTAACATTTATTCGGAAAATCCATATATTGAGATAAGCCCGGGGGATGGTGCTGTATTTTCACTAAAATTATTCAATATGGGCAATGACCAAGACACGTATAGGTTCAAGATAGATAACGAGGGCGACCTTGTAGGTGTAGGCTGGACGCTGCCGTCAATTCCAAAATTAACGATAGACGAGAAAATGCCAAAGACATTATCTTGGTCTGTGCAGTCCCCTCAGAAATGGACGATTTGGGAAAATAAAGTGTGGATGATTAAACTCAAAGTAATATCTGAGAACTCGAGGGGAAAGGTTAAGGAGGATTACTCGTTGTTTGTCAGGACAAAAGGCATACACATACCAGGTTTTGAGCCTGCACTTGTTGCATTAGCCATATTAGCTGTGGTGGGAATTGAGAGAAAAAGAAGGAAGTATAGTTTATATCGTTGACGGTAAGCGATTGCGTGATTGGTTGGAGGATGGATATTTAATAAACGATGAATAGTTCTAATTACCCAGTACAATATCAGCGTAGTTAGATGCCTCCGCGATCACGTCCTTATCCCTAGGCATGTAATTTGTAAATCGTATTTTCACAAGACATGTTCTGTTCCCTTTCTCATCATCAAACAAATCATCATACGCTATGCTAACTAAATAACCCCCGTTTTTAAACTTAGTGCAGTAAGACTCACCCCCAATTTCGTATGTCAAATTCACACCATCGACCTCAAAATCACTCGTGAGTATAAGGGTTGCAGTTCCCTCGCCATACTCTGCGGAAGAGTTTGTAATGTTCTGTGTAACATTCCAGATTTCTATTGCTCCACTACCGCTAACTCCCTCTCCAGCCAAGCTTGTGCCGTTTGGTCTGTCCTTAAGGTCAAAGGCTATGTAAAGGGTTCTTGAATCATCAGCCCCTAGCACTGTAAGGTCTATATGATGTGCGGTCTTGTTGAGGGCAAATGAAAAAAAGCACTCCTTTTTTGCAGCACTAGCCTTAAAAATATATAGACCATTACCCGAGTAAAATTTTGAGTATGAAACCTTAGCGTTGATGTCTCCATCATTGGCGCTCAACAGCAAAGAGCACACAGTCTTGCCATTAAATATTACATCAAGTGTTATTGGACCCGTATAGCTCTTACTAAGCGGAAATGTGTTTACAGTCCCAACAACGAGTATAGCCCTCTCCCCAACATCGTCTTCCACATATATCTCTATATCCATAACTATTGGCAATGAGACCTTTATCATGAGTAAAGGGATCAAAATGACTGCGATAACGAGCAGGGCGATAAATCTTTTGTTTTTATCTACAGCCAATAAAAATTTCGCACTACTCGATTCTCTCACACTTTTTTCACCATTCGCACTCACAACTTCTGCCTCTACAACTTCGGGAACCTCTATGCTCCTTACTTTTTCGCTTTCCATGCCCAACACCAAGTTCTCACTTATGCTGTAATAAACAATGTGTATATAAATGCTTATGTAACGAAAATAATGCTATAATTGCTATAGCGATGCTTCAAAGTCTTCTACAGTGTATTCAAACTCTTTACCCTTCAACTTCATAAACTCTCTAGCAAGCAGGTAATAAACCGTGGCGAGCGCCTTCCTACCCTTATTATTTGCCGGAATCACAAGGTCTATGTAATGTAGTTCATTGTTTGCATCACAAAGGGCAACTATTGGAATCCCACACCTTACTGCCTCATTTAACGCCTGCTGGTCCGTTGCTGGGTCGTTTAGGAGCACAACATCAGGCTCAATATACGTGGGAAGATGTGGGTTGGTCAGTGTTCCAGGTATAAACCTGCCCACTATATGTTTTGCACCGATAATCTCTGCAAACATTCTTGCAGGCTTCTGAGCATACTGACGTGCGGCAACCACGAGTATGTTCTCTGGCTCAAACCTTGCTAGAAACTTGACAGCAACCCTTATTCTTGCATCAGTCTTCTTGATATCAAGAATATAAAGACCATCCTCTCTAACCTTGTACACAAACTTAAGCATTGCCGCACTTTTCTGCCGAGTTCCTATGTGCACGCCAGCAGTCAGATATTGATTCTCAGGCACCAAAAGCCCATCACTCATTACCTACCATGCCTCCTCCAAATCCTCAATCCTCATGATCTCGTTCAACTTAGCCACTCTCTCCCCCGATATCGCACCTGTTTTTATTGCATACGCTCCTGCAGCAACGGCAATGTGGGCAATTGTGGAATCGCATGTCTCACCGCTTCTGTGGGAAACAATAATATTAAAGCCGTGTTTCTTTGCCTTCTTAATAGCCGAGAAAGTATCTGTTAGCGTGCCCACTTGATTGGGTTTGATAAGCACGGCATTGCCTGCGCCCATCTCAGTTCCTCTTTCTATCCTATCACTCTGCGTAACGTAGAGATCATCACCCACTATAAGGGTGTCCTTGCCCACAATATCGGTGAGTCTAGCAAACCCTTCAAAATCGTCCTCATGCAACGGGTCTTCAACAACCCTAAGGTTGTAGTGCTCAACAATCTCGGCTATGAACTCAATCTGCTCGTCTCTGGTCAGCACCCTATCCCTATAATAATACTTGCCATTGCGCCATAGGTGGCTGGCAGCGACATCTAAGCCCAAATCAATCTTTACCCCGTACTCCTCTTCAACCTCCCTAGCACAACTAATGACAAGGTCTAGCGCTTCTAAATCTGGAAGGGGCGCATTCCATGCACCTTCATCACCACGCCCTATTGCCACTCCTGGCAATTTTTCCCGCAGCACCTCGCCGACCCTTCTGTGCACTTTTGCATTAATGATTGCACAATCCCTGAATTTCTTAGCCTTAGCCATGACAAGGTACTCCTGAATGTCCGTGCCACCAATGCTGTGCTTTCCACCACCCAGAACATTACCCAGCGGATAGGGCATTGATGGGCTAAAGACCCCTCCAAGGTATCGATAAAGGGGGAGACCAAGGGAATCGGCTGCAGCCTTTGCAACAGCCATGGACGTGGCAACTGCCACATTTCCACCTATGCGAGAGAAATTGTC
>QMTG01000013.1 GCA_003649915.1 Thermoplasmata archaeon | reverse complement strand
TCCCTCTCTGTCACTATCCCTATAGGCTTCTTTCCATCAACAACAACTATGCTTCCAACCCTCTTTTCCTTCATGATCTTGGCTGCCTCACTTACCGTCGTATCGGCAGCGGCTGTCACAGGCTCCTTCTCCAATATATCTCCTACTGTAATCTTCCTCGTTTTCATGGCTCATATCACCAATCCCGCTTGGTTCTCGTTATTAGTAATTGTTCTCTTAGTAATTAAATTTTTGCATTTATTTCTTCCTAGATACAATTGCTCACCAAATAAGATTTATAGCATGTTAGCCTTTTCTCTCCTATAACGTGGTTGAAATGATGGCGCTAGACGTTGCCAATATGAAGCTAACCCTCATCATATGTGCTGTAATAGCAATAATTGTATACTTGCGCGGATTGCTAACCCTAACTGGTACCCTAGCAGCGTTCAGCCTCGGCATGCTTATAGGAATATTTGGTGGTTTTCCGTGGATTTTCATCCTACTAATATTTTTAATCACGAGTTTTTTATCCACAAAGTACAAGTTCAGCGTTAAGGAAAAACTCGGTGTTCAGGAAGGTGTTAAGGGTGAGAGGAGAACACGCAATGTATTGGCCACGGGGTCTGTGCCAACAACTATTGCCGTGGTTTACGGCCTAGGCATGCTTACAGAAAAGACTGCTGTTACACTCTACCTAACATCAATTGGGGTTGCGGCCTCTGACACGCTGGCTAGCGAGTTAGGGGTTTTATCACCGAACACTTATTTAATAACGAACTTTAAGAGGGTAAAACCAGGCACAAATGGCGGTATTTCATTGTATGGCGAATTCTGGGCTTTTATAGCCTCAATATACGTGGCAGCAATGGGTCTTTACATACTAGATATATTGCAGGGCATTGGCCCAACTTTGTGGCAATTTTCCATAATAACAGCGTTTGGATTTATTGGCTGCCAGATCGATAGTTTACTTGGCGCTACTATAGAGAAAAGAGGACTTGTAGGCAAGCATGGTGTGAACTTCATATCCTCTCTCGCAACCGTGATAATAATGTTGGTGGTACTATGGGCATGGTAATAGTAATAATGGATGGCGCTGCAGATAGAGGAGTAAGGGCGCTCAACAACGCAACACCATTGCATCACGCTAGGCATGAAAATATCGATGGTATTTGCACTCTCGGAATGTGCGGCTTGATGTACACGATAGCGCCAGGAGTGGCTCCGGGGAGTGATACTGCCCATCTCGCAATACTAGGGTACAACCCCTATGAGAACTACTGCGGTCGAGGACCGTACGAGGCGCTGGGGGCAGGGTTTGATTTAAAGCCTGGTGATATTGCTTTCAGGGCAAACTTGGCAACAATAGAAAGGGGAAAAATAGTTGACAGAAGGGCTGGAAGAATATCTACAGAGGAGGCTAGAGAACTGCTAAAAGACCACAAAACGGTAGAAATTGATGGTGTAGAATTCATAATAGAGCACACTGTTGAGCACAGGGCTGTTGTGGTAATACGTGACCACGGGCTTTGCAGTGCGATATCCGATACTGATCCACATAGGGTTGGAGTGCCTCCAAATAGGGCTATCCCCTTTGTGGGTACCAAAGATTGCGAGAGAACAGCCCTTCTTGTCAATAAATACACGGCGTATATGATGGACGCCCTTCGCAGATCGCCCATAAACAGAGAAAGGAAGAAGAGAGGGCTACCACCCGCAAACGCTGTACTTTTACGTGGGGCTGGAGCGTATAAGCCCGTTGCAAGCATAAAAGAGGTTTTTGGCATAAGAGGGGCGTGCATATCCGGCGTAGCACTCGTGCGTGGAGTGGCCCGCGCGCTTGGCATGCGCATATTCATGCATGAGAGAATCACGGGCGGGAAGGATACAGACGTTGGGTTCAAGGCTGAACTTGCGGTTAAACTTCTGGAGAACAATTACGACCTTGTGCTTTTGAACATAAAGATGACTGATATATACGGGCATGACGGCGATTTCAGGGGCAAGGTTGAGGCTATAGAAAGAATTGACAGAGAGATTGCACCACTCTTAAATCATGTTATGGACTACGAGCACGTGCTTGCCCTCACATCAGACCATGCCACACCAGTTAGCGTCAGGGAGCACACGGCTGATCCTGTTCCGCTGCTCGTATACGCCCCATCATGCAGGACGGACACTGTAAAGCACTATAGCGAGGTGTCTGTAGCCTCGGGGGCTCTTGGCGTTCTCAGAGGTACAGACTTAATCCGTGTGCTTTTAGACCAAGCAGGCATTGGGGAGAAGTTTGGGGAGTGAGTGTATTATGAGAATAGCGTGGATTGACAGAGATAGGTGCCAGCCCAAAAAATGTGCACTTGAGTGCATGAAATACTGTCCCATGGTCAGGACTGGGAAGGAAACTGTGAAAATTGAGGACGGAAAGCCTGTTATTGCCGAGGAACTGTGCATGGGTTGTGGAATATGCGCGCATAAATGCCCGTTTGAAGCCATAAAAATAATAAGACTCTCCGACGAGTTACGGGAAGAGCTCGTGCACCAGTATGGTCCAAACTCTTTCCGCTTATTCGGGCTGCCAGTGCCTGTTAAGGGTGAGGTTGTGGGAATACTTGGAGAAAACGGTACTGGTAAGACCACGGCAATAAATATTCTCGCAGGTATGCTTATTCCAAACCTAGGGTTTTACGATAAAAAGGTGGATTGGGACTTCGTGTTGGAGGGCATGAGGAGTACAGAAGTTAGGCATTATCTGAGGTCCGTGGCAAATAAGGAGATAAGGGCGTCGTTGAAGCCGCAGCAAATAGAGTACATAATCAAAAATTTTGGTGATTCTATAGTCAAAGATGTTATAAGGCATCATGATGAAAATGATCTTGCCGATTTTGTATGCTCCTCCATGGAGATATCATCGTTTTATTCAAGAAAGTGCTCTAATCTTTCGGGGGGAGAAATGCAAAGGCTGGCAATAGCGCTTACTATGCTAAGAGATGCAGACATATACTTCTTTGACGAGCCTACATCTTATTTGGATATAAGGCAGAGGATGAACATGGCAAAGGCTCTATCAGATTTTGCAAAAAAAAGATGCGTTATTGTGGTTGAACACGATTTGGCAATACTGGATTTTCTTGCCGACACGCTTCACATAGTCTATGGTGTTCGCGGGGCATACGGTGTTTTTACAAAAAAGAAGGGAACAAGGCGTGGGATTAACGAGTATCTCGATGGCTATCTCGTGCAGGAGAACGTGAGAATTAGGGAAAAGGCCATAACGTTTGAGAAGCATCCTCCGAGAAGCGGGGAAGAACTCCTCCCAGTGCTTTCGTTCACCAAAATATCAAAAAATTACGGCGATTTTGTGCTTGAAGTAAATGGTGGAAGTATACGAAGGGCTGAAGTCGTAGGCGTGGTTGGCCCGAACGCCATTGGAAAAACAACTTTTGTGAAGATACTCGCAGGCGTTGAGAAAGCGGATGAGGGAAGGGTTGAAAGGAAGGTTAGGGTAAGTTATAAGCCTCAGTACATAAAGGCAGATATTGAGTGCTCAGTAGGCGAACTTTTCCAGAATGTGACGGACTTCATAAGCGTAGAGGTCATAAAACCCCTGAGTATTGATAAACTGTGGAACAGAAGTGTTGCATCTCTCTCTGGGGGAGAGTTACAAATAGTCGCCACAGCTCTATGTCTAAGCAAGAATGCAGACATATACTTGATTGATGAGCCATCTGCGTACCTTGATGTGAACATGAGAATACTGTTGGCAAGGGTCATAAGAAGATTTGTGGAAAAGAGCGAAAAACCGGCACTTGTTGTGGACCACGATATTTATTTCATAGACATGATCGCCGACTCGCTCATGGTTTTCAGCGGTACTCCTTCCGTCCACGGTAGTGCTCAGGGCCCCATGCCAATGCGTGAGGGCATGAACCTATTTCTATCAGAGTTGGAGATCACGTTCAGAAGAGATGAGGAAAGCGGCAGACCAAGGGTCAACAAGCCCGGCTCAAGGCTGGACAGGGAGCAAAAGGATAGGGGTGAGTACTACTACGTGTAAAATCATTCAAAGCCACTGTGTGTTATATTGAACTCTACGTATCTGCCCTCGGGAAGGCTTCTATGCTTTACTATTACAGCCTTTCTCTTACTCCCCTCTACACGCTCAATAAGCAGTATTGTTTTTGCCAACCTGCCTATTACATACTCCGCAATTGGTCGCAGGCGGTTTGCGCTCGTGTCCATGTATACATGGGCTGTAACAACTACAGGGATTTTATGCTTCCTAGCAATGCCCTGGAGGGAAACCATCTGGGAATACAGGGCATGAACATCCTCTATCCTGCTCTCTTCTGTAAACTCAAGCCTGTAATGTATGGTTGCGGAGTCCACAACAACAAGCCCCACATCTCCCCCTTCCGCTTCAACAACCCTTGCACAATCATTTATAACCTTAGCCTGCATTTCCAAACTGTAGGGTCTTGAGAAAACAATATTGCGCAGTACATTGTCAAACTCATCCCCAGAAATCTGCCTCAGGCGTTCCAGGCTCACACCCTCAGTATCAATATACATGACCCTTTTCCCACTAAGCGCCACAGTCTTTGATAATAACAAACAAAGCGTGGTTTTGCCACAACCCCCCTCCCCATAGACCTCAGTTATGCAGTCTGCCTCAATACCGCCGTTTAATAAATTATCAAGAGGCTTTGAGCCTGTCGATACCCTCACAACATCATTTTTCATCCCTGCTGCTCACCCTCATTCTGTTCCATTCTACTCTGTGACCTATATTGTACTTCTTCATGATATCGCTTATCTTATTTGTAACATCCACCACACTGTTATTCTTTGTTGTGCTATATATACACATCTCAATGCCTTTATCTGCCTTTATCGGAAATATTAGTTTGATATCTCCCATCCTGTTAATACCCTCAGGCTTGCGATTGTGTTTCAAATCCATGAGATTGATATGCAGTGTTGCAATATACTGCTCCTCTTCCTCGGGCATCTGCCTGGTCTCCTCTATAAACGTCCGATAAATCTCCTCGTAAATCCTGTAAAGGTCCTGATAATCCACATTTTCATCGAGCATTATATGCCCACTTCTAGCAGACATTTCCGCCACCACACTGGTCTATTACCGATTGCATATTTAAGATTTTGGATTTTTTCTTAAGGGCACAGTGTGGTTAAAGAACAAAAGCGTTTATTTATCGTATACCCCCTTCTATGCCGCATGGAAGGTGGTGAAATAGGCTGGAAGTACAGCGTGCTTAAAAGCATTGAGGATGGCATTGATGGTTTGCGGAACGTGCTAAGGGGCAAGAGGGTGGTTTTTCAGCTCCCTGACGGATTGAGGGGCATTGCAGGGGATGTTGCTAGGATACTGGAAACTGAAGGTGCTGAGGCTATTTTTTCAGGTGAACACTGCTACGGGGCATGTGATATACCCTCTTATTTGTTTGACATAGCCGACGTTATACTGCACATAGGTCATGAAAAAATGGCATCCCTGAGTTTTAAAGAGTTCAACAGAGTACACAGTAAGCGTTCTAGTGCACAAATAATTTACCTACCAATAAATTTAAAGGTTGACATTGAAAGGGTATGCGATGCCATAATAAACGCCCCCCTTTCTGCGCCATGCTTGATTATTACAGCCTCTCAGACCTATGCTCATATCCTGCCGAGCATTAAGAAATGTTTGAAGGGTATGGGGCTGACCGCAGTTCTATTACCCTCAGGGCGCGGCATCAAAACTCATGGCGTGGTTCTAGGATGCAACTTCTCGGCTGCAGGCTTTTGGAATAGAAAATATCAAGAATGGGATGTTGTGTTTATCGGTGACGGCAATTTTCACCCATTGGGTATGGCTCTTTGGAAGGCTGGACTTATGGGCTCCGAGAACGCCCATGTGATATGTGCAAGACCATGGGGCGCATCTGAGATAATAGACCCGCGCGCTTTTCTCAGGTCTAGGTATTTGATGGTGGAAAGGACTATGGACTGCAAAACTGCTGGAATAGTTCTAAGCACGCTCCATGGCCAGTGCAGGTACACGTTAGCGAGAGGATTGCACAGATTAGCCAAAAAACACGGGATAAGGACAACAATGATCGCGGTTGAGCATCTGAGCCCAGATTTATTCTCTCATATAGGCTTTGACTGTATAATTTCGACTGCTTGCCCAAGAATTGCGTTGGACGATTACAAAAATTACGATTTACCGATCATAACCCCACAAGAATTTCTCATGGCGATGGGGATTCTGCCAATGCCCAGATATGTGATTGACCAAATACATTAGTGTTATATATTTTGATGGCAAGTGTTTATTTTTGCCCAAATACGATGAGTAGTAATGAACGAATGAACGCCATGGCTGTATAATAAGAGAACAAAAGAGCGCATACAGAGGCACACAGATGGACGGGCACGATCACGGATAATACCTGCTAGGTGTTCTGGGGAAGGGCACAGCATCGCGCACATGCTGGAGTTTGCACAGCCATCTCACAACTCTCTCAATGCCCATGCCAAAGCCCGAGTGCGGAACCGAGCCATACCTGCGAAGGTCTATGTACCACTCATAATTCTCAAGATTCGCCCCCTCTCTCTTAAGGCGCTCGATGAGTTTGTTGGGGTCAGTTTCCCTCTCACTTGCCCCAATAATCTCCCCATATCCTTCTGGGGCAAGCAAATCGGAGCACAGGTAAGTTCTCGGATCCTCAGGGTTTTCTTTCATGTAGAAAGCCTTTATTTCCTTGGGATAGTTTATTATAAAGAGGGGCATGCTTTCTTCAATAGTCAATGCCTTCTCCTCTCTTGCCCCAAAGTCGTCCCCCCATTCTATGGAAAAACCCTTTGATTGCAGGAACTCTATGGCTTCATCGTACTTTATTCTGGGAAATGGAGGCTCAATACTGCGCAAAGATTTCACATCACGACCCAAAAAGGCAAGTTCTTTTTCATTCCACTCAACCACCCTTTGACATATGTGAGAGAGCAATTCCTCCTGTATTTTCATGTTTTCGCCGTTTCCCACCCAAGCTTCTTCAGCCTCTAAATGCCAGAACTCAACAATATGCCTTGGAGTTCTTGATTTCTCAGCCCGAAAAGATGGTGTTAGAGACCACACCCTTTCAAGGGAGAAAATCAAAGCCTCTAAATACATCTGAGCGCTTTGCGACAGATAGGCCTCATTACCAAAATAATCTATAGCAAATACTGTTGCACCACCCTCGCACGCACTTGGTGTAATTATTGGCGGTGTTACCTCATAAAAATCGTTCATATTGAACCATTCCCTCGCCGCTTTCAGCACACTAGCCTTGACCTTCATCACAGCGTTTTGCTCTCTTGACCTTACCCATAAGTGCCTTACATCCAAAAGATAATCCTCACTCATGTCCTTAGTTATAGGAAACGGCTCTCCAATGTGTATGGGCTTTAAGTCCCTAACGGCTATCTCATACCCGCCTGGTGCTCTCTTATCCTCTCTCACATCCCCAACAACTACCACGGAGGATTCTATGTGCAGTTTTTCCGCAAGCGCGAATTTTTCATCGGTGACTTCCCCCTTTTTAAGTGTTGTCTGTATTGCTCCCGTGGAATCCCTTATAACTATAAATTGCACAGCCCCCGTGCTCCTGTGCCTGTACACCCAGCCCCTGACTGCCACCCTCCCCGATACCTTCCCGCTGAGTATATCAATTACCTTAACGAACTTTATATCACTCCCATGATCATCATTTGCCGTGCCCAATCCTGCCATACTCCTTCACTCCCATCCTATGCCTGCAAACAGCGCATATAGGCTCCGCATCCTTTCCACACGCCCTGCATATATAGCGTATGCCTTTTACCTTTATCGGTGCATTACAGCAATCTGAGATAGCAATCCTAGTTTCACCGCAGTAATCACAGAACATTCTCACTTCTTTTCTTCTCACCAATATAAGGTAAAGGGCTACGTACAGAACAATTATAATAAGAATGAGCACGACAACATAAACGCAGACATCCCCAGCAATCTCGCCACCTTCCACAGGCACAGAATGCAATCCGATGATTCCTATATATTAGTTTCCATATTTTCGCTATTTATATCTTAAACCCTACGCATAGCGTGCAATGCTAGGGTTTAGGATGCAAAGTATTATGGGAAAAGTACCCATCAGCCCCTTTTCTTGCAACCTTGAGCACATGAACCTCCCCAAATTTCTCCATTGTTCTTCGCAACTTATCCTCATCACCTATGGCAAACACTGCGTTGCCAAGCATGCACATGGATGCCAATCCGAATTTCCTCACATCATCAACAACCCTTCTTATTTTAGCACATGCAAGTCCTGTTTCGGTAGAAAAACGCCAAGATTGTGCAAAAAAGTTATCAATACTTGGATTATGGGCAAATTCTCTCACACATTCAGCCCCTACTCTGTTTATTTTATCCATAACACTAGAATTTCCCAGAATTGTTGCTGTGAGTATGGGTGGACCAACAATCGTTGCCACAACAGTATCGTGCTCAAAATTCAACACCCTTACCCTGCCATAGGGGGGCAGGCCTGCTTTTTCCCTGAGAACAAAAGAGCCAAAAACTTCCGCAACAGCATCGCCCATTCCGCCGCCGAGTTTCACCTCTGCTTCATGGACATATCTAAGCATATCTTGGGGATTTTTTCTCATCCCAAATTTTTTCACAACCTCATTCGCAACACTCAGTGCTATTGATGCGCTCAATCCGAACCCTTGAGAGAGAGGAAGGCTGTGCTCGACAACCACCTCAATATCGTACATCTGCAGCCTATCACCCAAGATATTAGATATAACCCTCTTTGTAATATCACCCGCAACTTCCACGCCATTATCAACGACCTTTATACTCCCAACACCTTGTTGCACCCTCAGATCCACACTAGCACCGGGCTCTATACAAACCCCCGCACCAATAGATCCCGTAGACTCCAAGTTTTTCCCAAATACTACGGAGAAAAAACCCGTTATATGTCCGGGTGCTTTACTCACCATGGAAAACCACGTCCAGAATTTTTTCTGCCACCCTATATTTCTCTCCGGAAACTTCTACCTCCACCCCATCACCAATAATAATAACCTCAGTCTTATCCTCCCTCACATGTGCTATGTCGTTAGCAACGACGTAATCAGCATTGCATGATTTTAGCAGTGCCCTAGATCTTTCCAATAGAACTTTGCGCTCCACGTTGCACTCGGCCTTGAACGGGACAAGCATGCCCTTACACTTATCCCTGAGCAATTTTACTATCTTTGGCGCAGGTCTTAGCCTTACTATATGCTCGGCATTTGATGCAATCTTACCATCATACTTTGACGGAATAAAGTCTGATATTGCTGCTGGAACAAAGACGGCGTCGTAATATTCACAATTCTTAACCATATCTTGCAGGTCAAGAACAGACGTAAAAAATCTGCTCGGCTCAATCCAACTCGGTATCTCACACCTAACTATACCAGCCCATAAATCCACATCTGCACCTCGAAGATAGCACGCCTTTGCAATCTCTATCCCCATAGCGCCAGTGCTCATGTTAGATATTACGCGAAAGCAATCAATCTTCTCCGCACTTGCACCTGTAATTACGAGTATTTTCTTACCCTTTAAGTCTCCCCTCCCAATCCTCCTTATAACCCTTGCTGTGATGTATCCAATGTCTGGAAATTTTGCGCTTCCCTCTTCAATCCTCGGCATTATAACATCCACACCAAGTCTTTCAACTCTTTTCAAATTTTCTCTGACAACAGGATGGTTGAACATGGATGTATGCATGGCAGGCACGATAATTATGGGCACCCCAGAGCCTATTGCAGTGGTGGCAAATGTGGTAACAGGCGTGTCGTCTATGCCATTGGCAATTTTAGATATTGTGTTTGCGGTACACGGTGCAATAATTAAGAGATCAGCCCTCTTATCATGCTCTCCAAGCAGTTCTACATGCTCAACATCTCCCGTGATGTCCGCCATTGGCTTATTTCCCGTGGCATACTCGAGTGCGTACGGGTGTATTATTTTTGTTGCCTCTTTACTCATAACGGCATAGACCTCTGCGCCGTGCCTTATTAATTCCCTTGCAAGTTTAACACACTCCACAGCAGCAATACTCCCCGTTATCCCCATCACTATTTTCTTGCCAAGTAATTTCTCACTTTTCTTGCAAAATATTGCCGAAATCCTACTCTTCATCATTTCTCCTCCTCACTAACACGAAGGGGTGTTACCACAGCTCCCCCGTACTTTTCGTGGTGTATCTTCATTATATTATACTTAAGCATTTCAATCTTCATCCTGTTTCTCTGCCACTCCTGCTGCAGGGAAAGCATCGAGCCCACAACCGAAAGTTTGTAGTATAGGCTGAGGATATAGTCGTATAACATGTTTTCAACAGCATCAATCATGACAACGTTGAACTCGCCGACCTCGCCTATATACCTACGCCCTATATATCGGGCTAGATCCCTCACATCAAACTGCTCAAGTATCTCGGCAACCTCTACAGGCTTTACATTGTAGAATATTTTCTTGAACTCCTCCTTCTCGCCACTGTCTATTATCTCTAGAATTTCTCCAACAATTGGCGGAATTGGAGCGTGCTCATCATCATTAAGGACTGCCTGCAGCACGTCCATGCGCGGGTCTAACTGCTGAAGCAGTACAGCGCCCAGTATTTCATGGAGTGTCTTTTGTAAGCCCTTATGGTACAGGGATGTTAGGGTTTTTTTCGCAGTCTTTGCAGTGAACTCCATGGCCTCCTTCTCAATCTCTGGTATTTTTATTGCAAACACCTTCTTCTCCATATCCCATCACCGTTTAACGTACATATTCCATATGTAAAACAATAGATTATTTAATGCTTTCCTTCGTCATGCAATTTAAAATATTTGCTAATCCCTAAGCCCCAAGCACCACAAAAATTTGTATGTCATCATCGCGGTGGCGGCTGAAAGCGAAAAATAAATTAGTGAATTGTACTATATACCCCGCGTTTGGAAAGGGCAAGAGGTGGTGAACATGGCCAAGAGAGAGGAAAAACTTAAGCAAATCATTGACATACTTGAGCAACTTGCCGAGGACACATCAGTGCCGCGAAACATCAGGAGGGGGGCGAATGAGGCAAAGGATGTTTTACTCAAGGAAGGAGACCCCTTGGATGTTCGCGCTGCGAGTGCGATATTCATACTTGATGAGTTGGCGAATGACCCAAACTTACCATTGCATGGAAGGACAATTATCTGGAACCTTATGAGTCAACTTGAAACACTCAAATGATTACTTCATAAAATGGTTTAAATAGTGTTCTCGTTTTTTCACAATCAGCATGGTGATGATTAGGCAGTTCAGATTGAACGACCTTGAGCCTGTGTCGGAACTGGTTGAGGAAAATTTTAGGGAAAAATATGATACAAATTTTTACCTAACATTCTATAACCTATGGTCAAGGGGCATGCTTGTAGCCGAAGACAATGGTAATATCATTGGTTTTTTGCTCGGTGTGGTTTATGATAGCCACAGGGGTCGTGTTCTAATTCTTGTTGTAAAGGAGGGATATAGAGGGAAGGGCATTGGGCGTGCGATTCTTGACAAATTCATCACGATTTGCAAAAGCATAGGCGTAACCACGGTCACACTTGAGGTGAGAAAGAGCAATAAAAGGGCAATAAGTTTCTACCAGAAGTACGGTTTTAGGATTGTTAGAGTGATACCCAAATATTATACAGATGGCGAGGATGGGTATGAGATGATGCTATACCTTGGAGAAAGCGGGGGCGAAAATAGGGCGAAAATGCAGGGGCAATAGTGCTCATGGGTTAAAGTGCCCAATATATTTTTTACTAACCATAACCCTCCCTGTGGTCATGAACGTATTTATTCCAGTAGTAGTATGGCGATACCTCTCTCTGCATCTCAGAAATCTCCGTGCTCACTCCCCCTATGTATGAGCCGTACTTATCCTTTATCTGCTCCTCTATAGTCTTGCTCCTCTTTATCGCCTCCCTCACATGCTTCTCCTCTATATACCTCTCGCCGTTAAGCACTGCTAGGTCTCCCGCTGCCCTTATAAGTCCGCCCATATCACGAAGCCTGAGCGTTAGAGCGTTATCCTTCCCATCAATAATCTTTGCCCTTTTCCTTGCAACCTCTATCAGGGCAAGCACTGCATCCTTTGTGGCATGAGGTATGCGGCCGTCCATCACAATCTCCTGCGCCACGAACTGCGCAAACTTTGCCCTGTTTATATCATCATCAGGCACCGTGGTCTCCATCAAAACTTCGTATCCTGAGCCTATGATTCTGGAGCGTAGGGGGGAGAGTATAGCAGGGACATCTTGGATATTGCACGCCCCAACAAATATGAAGTCACATGGGACATCATCAACGCGCACACTTGCGCCAGAACTCTGTGGATTTCTCCCGACTATTGGAAACTTCTTCTCTTGCATGGCGGTGAGTATATAGCGCTGTAGATGGCCAAGATGAGGCAGTTCGTCTATAAAAAGCACTCCCTGATGCGCCTCATGTATTGCGCCAGGTATCACACGCTCGTACGGAGGAATACCGAGTTGTGGATGGCTTCCGTATGGGTCATGGCGAACATCACCCAGTAGCTCAGTCTCGCTTGCCCCAGTAGCGAGGACAAAATTTCTCCTCTCAAGCGGAACAAGCACCTTTCTCGGACTCATCTTTTCTATCTCTCTTCTCTTTTCCAGCGCTTCTTGGTCAAGAACCTTTATCATGGGTCCTGCTTGCTCGTAAACAACAACCTCCTCCTTTCCCAGCCTAATTCTTGTGGTTGTCACGCGCTTTGTGCCAAGCGTTGGAAAGAGCGAAGTGAGCATTTCCTGCACACTGGCCTGTATGTTCTGCATGTCGAAGACCAGTGGCTGATTCTGCGATAGGGTCTTAATCCTGCCGCACTTCGGGCACAGCAAGTCAGTTGGTGGGGAATACGTGCCACAGTTCATACATCTGTAGCCCAACTTTTCCGCAACGTTTATGGGCGCTTCCTCAGGTCTTATAAGTTCTCCCTCTCCCTCCTCCAGCAATCTCCTCTCTTCGAGAACCTTTTCCCTAGTTTTTACCTCAACAAACGGCCTTTCGGGCTTTTCCGGGTTATGAACAACCTGAATTTCCTCTGTTGGTGGGGGGAGGTGATACGCCAAAGCCTGACCAATCATTGACTTCCCCGTGCCTGGCGGACCAACAAGAAGCAAGTGTCTGTGCTGTTTTGCAGCAATCTTTGCAGCCTCTATCGCTGCATCTTGCCCTATGACCCTTTCAAGAGGGTCTGGCGGTATGTAAATGTCCGCTGTTGTTTCAATCTCAGATATGGAAAAACCGCGTTTTGCATCCAATAGCACACTATCCTTGGCCATAGCCCCCTCCTTCCTATTCGAGGTCGTGTTTTGTCCATATATTTATTGTGGTCGGAATTTTGGATACAGTCCCCAACTTTATCCCGAGCACATTATTTAGTCCCATGGCATATGCAAGGTCAATGACGCGCTGGGTGATTATTCCATCAAATACCAATGATTTGGCATTTTTTATATCCTTCGGGGACATTGTGCGTAGTTCGCTCACCATTTTCTCGCCAACAACTCTATTGTTACCATCTAGGAACAAAGCCTTTGATTTACCAGAAATCTTTGAGAATACATCCATCAGAGCCTTCTGTACTGGGGATAGTTCCTTCTTTAACTCCTTCTTCACCTCCTTCTTCGCAACCTCCACCTTCTTTTCCACCTTCACCTCCTTCTTTTCGCTTTCCTTCTTCTCAGTCTCACCAATCTTGTACGTTTCCAAGAACTGCTCTACAGGCATCTTGGCTCTAAGCGCCTTCATTATCTGCTTTTGTGTGAGTTCTTCAACCTCGTAGTTGTCCGGCGCCCTGGCGACGAAGTCTATATCTGCCACTTGCAGCAGTTCCTTCAGTATAAGTTCGCCGCCTCTATCCCCGTCAACAAATACAGTTGCAATCTTCTTCTTTGAAAGTTCCTGTATAGTCTTTGGCACGTTTGTGCCCTCAACAGCAATAGCGTTCCTTATACCGTGCTTTAGGAGGTTTAACACATCCGACCTACCTTCAACAATTATTATTGATTCTGATTCTTCAACCTCTGGTCCTGCAGGGCACTTATCCGGGCCATAAAGAATAAGTTCTTCGCTATGAACAGCACCGCGCACTTCCTCCGCAATACTCTTCGCCGTCCCCTTTGATGCCTCAATGAGATGGGCAAGCAATTCCTTTGCCCTCTCTGCAATCATTTGCCTCTTCTTCACCCTCACATCCTCTATATTCTTAACCTCAATTTTCGCCTTGCAGGGTCCAACCCTCTCTATGGTCTCCAGCGCCGCTGCAAGAATTGCAGTCTCAACTTGGTCCATGCTTGACGGTATCATTATTGTACCGACAGACTTACCCTGATCATACTCAACCTCTACCTCTATTCTCCCGATCCTTCCGCTTTTTTGCAGATCCCGCAAATCCAATTCCTCACCAAGCAATCCTTCAGTCTGCCCAAATATTGCCCCGATAACATCGGAGCGTTCAACCACACCCTCGGCACTGAACTCTGCCTTTACCATGTACTTAACACTCGATGGGTCAATGTGCATCTTTGCTCACCTCCTTGTTTTGGCAGAACAGCATGTCACCCTCCCCCTGTTCTTCATTCTCACGCCAAACAGATGATACGATGATCGTGATTTTGTGATGCAGTGATGGAGGGATGACATGCCACCCTGCAGTTATGGAATGAGATAGGGTAGCACTCCCATATAAACTTATCTTATATTTGGTAATAAGAATAAAAATTATGTGAAAAATATTTAAAAAGGGCGGGTTTAGACCCAGCCCCTGGTTTTCATGGCATCAACAACGCGCTTTACTGCAACAAGGTATGCTGATAAGCGCATGTGTATATCGCCCTTTTCCTTGTACATGTTGTAAACATCATGGAAGGCTTTTGTCATTTTTGCATCGAGCATTTTGTGCACTTCATCCTCGCTCCAGTAGAAGTTATACGTGTTCTGCACTTGCTCTAAGTATGATACCGTAACTCCGCCAGCGTTTGCCAAGAAATCGGGGATTACAAACACGCCGTTATCGTGTAGTATTCTATCTGCTTCGGGAGTTGTTGGGCCGTTTGCAAGTTCGCACACAATCTTTGCCTTTATGTTTGATGCATTGTCTTTCGTGATAACATTCTCCAACGCTGCGGGGAATAGAACTTCAACGTCGAGCTCTAGCAATTCTTTATTACTTATCTGCTCGCCATCAGGATAGGTTATGACTGTGCCATTCTTGAGTTTGTGCTCCACCAACTTCTTCGGGTCCAGCCCGTTCGGGTTGTAAATGCCTCCCTTTGAATCTGAGGCTGCGACGAGTTTTAAGCCCAATATCTCAGCGCCAAGCAGTGCTGCAAACTGACCAGCATTGCCGAAACCCTGTATAGCCATCGTAGCCCCGTTAAGTTTTATCCCGAGAACCTTTGCCGCCTCCCTTGTTACATA
>QMTG01000012.1 GCA_003649915.1 Thermoplasmata archaeon | reverse complement strand
TCCGGTGTGCACAGGAAAGAGATTGGCAGAACATACAGGTTCATGACTCGGGAGTTAAAACTCAAACTTATGCCCACAAGACCGCAGGATTACATATCACGTTTCTGTAGCGAGCTCGGGCTTAGTGGCGAGGTTCAGTCTAAGGCACTAGAGATTTTAAAGGACGCTTCTGAGAAGGAGCTAACCTCAGGTCGTGGTCCAACTGGTGTTGCTGCTGCAGCCATATACATAGCATCAATCCTATGCAATGAGCGAAGAACCCAACGCGAGGTCGCAGAAGTTGCTGGAGTTACCGAGGTAACGATAAGAAACAGGTACAAAGAACTCACTGAAAAACTCGGGCTGGACGTGCCAATATAGGTCAAACAACGTTTTGCACCTATGCGAAGTGCCACCGCCTATAATCAACGATAGGTAACATGTAAGCGAGATATAAGGTTAGGGTGGCATTTGGGCGGAGCGAGCGAAGCGAGGCAAGGCAGCAAAAAGTTGCCGCAGAGTGCCCAAGCCTACAGTCTTAACTTCTTTGTTAATACCTTCCTTCAACATCTTTAACAATCTATTGACCATTATTTTATCTCAATCCGCTCACCCGTCACCATAAAATGAATTTTTTCGGCAATCTTACATGCATGGTCTCCGCATCTTTCCAAATAGCGAGCAATCATCATATAATATGCACAACGTGTGATATTCTTCGGGTCTTCCATCATATACGTCAGGCATTCTCTGAATATGGAGTATCGTAGTGTATCCAAAGTGTCATCTCTTTCAGCAAAATCTTGGATTAAGGATAAATCCTCTGTTTCAAATGCTTTAAGAGCATCTTCAATCATCCCACATACAATATTACACATATAAGGTATACTTACTAGTTTAGCTATATGTTGCTGCGTAGATAACTCCTTTGCCACATTCGCTATATCCTTTCCATACCGCCCTATTCTTGTTAGATATGTGATCATTTTTAAAATGCATGCTATTGTTCTCATGTCTTTAGCCATGGGTTGATAAAGAGTTAGCAATGTGAGGGCACATTGCTCTATATTATTATCCATATCCATGATTTCTCTCTTTTTCGATAGAACCCAATCCGCCAATTCGGTATCTTGGTTTTTTAGAGATTCAACTGATCTTTGAAGCATATCTTTAGCCAGTTTTCCCATTTCTAATACTTTCTTTTTCAACGCTTTTAATTCTGCATGAAATTTTTCAACCATTTCTACCACCTATTATCCAAACCTTCCCGTAATATATTTCTCAGTAAGTTCCTCTTGGGGATTTTCAAATATTTGTTTTGTAGGTCCAAACTCAATTAATTGTCCAAGATAAAGGAAGCCTGTGTAATCACTTACTCTTGCTGCTTGCTGCATGTTATGAGTTACAATAACAACAGTATATTTTTTCTTCAAGTCATTAATCAAATTCTCAATTTTTGTAGTTGCTATAGGATCCAAAGCCGAGCAAGGCTCATCCATCAGTATGACCTCAGGTTCTATAGCTAAAGCCCTTGCGATGCATAACCTTTGCTGCTGCCCACCAGATAAACTCATTGCAGAATCCTCTAGTCTATCCTTAACCTCATCCCAAAGAGCAGCAGATTTTAGGCTTTTCTCAACTATTTTATCCAGCGTTTCCCTATCATTTACGCCATGAACTCTTGGTCCATAAGCCACGTTTTCATATATCGATTTAGGTAATGGATTGGGTTTTTGAAACACCATGCCTATTTTCTTTCTTATAGTAACTACATCTGTATTCGGGTTATAAATGTCCTTTCCGTTGAAAAGCACTTTTCCCTTTATTCTGCAATTATTGATAATGTCATTCATACGGTTAAAACATCTAATAAGTGTAGATTTTCCACATCCAGATGGGCCCATCAATGCAGTGACCTTATTTCTCATAACTTTCATACAGAGATCTTTAAGTACATGGCTTTCTCCATACCACACATTTAGATCTACAGTCTCAATAACATAATGGTTTTCGGACATCTCGATCACCATTTCCTCATCTTTCTATAATGATTTCGAATCATTATTGCAATTATATATAAACATATAACTAATAACAGAAGAACCAATGCTGTGCCATATGCATTTTGCTCTGCGCCTGGAACACTTGTTGTGAGTACAAATAAATGGTATGGTAGTGCCATTACGGGTTCTAATGGTGAAGTAGGCAAAAATCTTTGACTGAATACAACAGCAGTAAACATAATCGGTGCTGTTTCTCCAGCAGCTCTGCCAATACTGAGTATCGTTCCGGTAATTATCCCAGGCATTGCGGGAGGCAGAACCACTTTTCTTACAGTTTGCCATTTTGTGGCGCCTAATGCTAAACTCGCTTCTCTCATTGATTGTGGAACACTTTTTAACGATTCCTCTGTAGTTCTTATTATTGTAGGGAGTATCATGAGTGCTAACGTTATCTGTCCTGCCAGTAAAGATACACCCAGATTTAGGTAGAGCACCAAAAATGCAAACCCAAATAAGCCAAATACAATAGATGGGGTACCATTTAGGGCCTCTATACCTGTTCGAATTATTTTTGTCAGCAAACCTTCTTTTGTGTACTCAGTGAGATAGATAGCAGCACCGATACCAATAGGCAAAGCAATAAGAATTGCACCGCCTACTAAATATAAAGTACCTATTATCGCAGGATATATACCGCCAGCTCTACCGCTATCTAAAGGGTATTGCGATAAAAATTCCCAACTCAATGCTCTTGCTCCATTTGCTATAATGTAATATAATATTATTCCTAGTATAAATAGTACAATTATTGTGGATAATGCGACTATTCCAAAAGCTACTCGCTGGGAAGTTTTAGCAGAGATTTTTTTGGAGATAAGATAGCAGCAAAGTATAATCGAAATTATTAATACAGATATTTCTATACCAAACTGCACAACCAACAGCCACATCAAGGTTAAACTACATAGGGCATAAATACTACGCTTAACCCTCCACATCGTTTTTTGAGATAACATCTTCCTTTTTTTCTTCTTTAATGCTGGCATGTGCTTTTCTTTTAATTTTCCCAGAATAACGTTTGCAATCATATTCACAATGAGGACTATAGCAAACAGTATTAGAGCCAAGCCAAATAATGCATGATAATGAGTGCTTCCATATGCTACCTCCCCCATTTCAATACCTAGTGTTCCAGTAATTGTTCTTATTGGAGAAAATACATTTGTAATTGGTTTGGGAATGATGGCTGCGTTGCCAGTTACCATCATTACTGCCATGGTCTCTCCAATTGCTCTACCAATACCAAGAATTATGGCTGCAGTAATACCTGATAGGGCTGAAGGTACAATCACCTTACTTATAGTCTGCCACTTAGTTGCACCTAAAGATAGAGAAGCCTCTTTATATTCCATAGGAACAGAGCTAATTGCATCTTCTGATACGCTGATAATAGTTGGTAATGCCATTATTCCAAGGAGAATAGAACCTGCTAACCAGCATTCACCAGATGGTTTATCAAAAGTTACCCTCAACCAATCAGTTAACACAGTTAATCCAAAAAATCCATAGACAACTGAGGGAATACCCGCAAGGATCTCAACTCCAGATTTAATAATGCTCCTGATCTTTGGTGGTGCGATTTCTGAGATAAATATAGCACTTCCAAATCCTAATGGAACTGAAATTATCATAGCACCAGATGTAACCAACAAAGTCCCCAAAATGAGTGAGAAAGCTCCATAACTTGGAGGGTCTCCTGTTGGATTCCATTCCTTACCAGATAAAAAGTTCCATAATCCAATATTTTCAAATATTGGATGCCCCTCTTTAAATAAGAAAAATATGATGAAGAAAATAACTACTATGGCAAAGATCGCACTTACGAATAATGTTCCCTTTATGAAAATCTCCTTGAAGTATTTACGTTTACTTGAATAAAAAAATGAAAAACTTTCTATAAGAAAAGGCATCTTTTTCACCTATATTCTCTCAATACCTTTCTTCAGCTAATTGGTACGAATCCTTCCTCCTCTACAATTCTCTGCCCTTCCTCGCTCAGTACGAAATCGATAAAGTCCTTTACTATTCCTTTTGGCTCGCCATTCGTAATCATATACAAGGAACGCGCAATGGGATACTTACCATTCAATACATTCTCTACAGTCGGTTCTACTTCTGTTCCCTCTTTTTTTATCTTCACCGCTTTCACTGATTTATCTACATAGCCTAGACCAACATATCCTATTGCGTTGGGTGTTTGGCTTACTGTCTGTTTTACAGCACCGTTCGAATTTTTCTCGAGAGCTGTTGCCACAAAGTCATCCTTCTGCATCACGTGCTCCCAGAAGAACTCCCTTGTTCCAGATGCGCTATCCCTGTTGATGACAACTATTTCTTTATCAGGACCGCCTACTTCCTTCCAATTCGTGTAGGTTCCGTTATATATACCCCTTATTTGTTCCAGTGTGAGATTCGTTACAGGATTATCTGGATGCACAATAATTGCAATGCCGTCCTTTGCTATAACTATTGGTTTTAAATTTGGATATCTGGTTTTTTCCTCATCTTTTAGGTCTCTTGATGCCATTCCAATATCTGCTATGCCTTCTCCCACCGATTGTATTCCCACACTAGAACCTCCACCACTTACACTGATGTCTACATTGGGATGTTTGTCCATATATGCCTCTGCCGTCTTCTGCGCGATAGGTAGAACCGTTGTAGAACCTCTTATAGTTATGGTATGTTTTTCTCCACTTTTAAGACATCCACTAAGTGCAGTTGCGATGACAACCAGTCCCATCATCACACCAAACACTGCTATTTTCTTGGTTTTTGCATCCATTTTAATCACCATTTTACCTTAAAGACACGCACAAATATATACTTTTCCGATATAGAATATATTATGCTATATAATAACAATAGGCCTATATACTATGATGTTTATGTGTAGAAATATTTAAGAACCTATAGATACTATACCTAAAAGGTGATAGCATGGAAATCCGAAAGGTCCAAGTTACAGGAGGCTCGTCCTACATAATCTCACTACCCAAAGCATGGGTAAAAACATTAAACATAAAGAAAAGCGATCCATTGGGATTAATCATTCAGCCAGATGGTACCTTGTTGATTACAAAGAAAGTTGATGAAGGGCAAGAAGAAAGGATAATAGAGATCAATGCAGACACTACAGACATGCCGACTTACTTATTCCGACGTTTAATCGGAGCATATATTGCTGGGTACTCAATAATCAAGATTAAATCGAGAAGCGCAATACCTCCATTTGTAAGAACAGTGACCAGAAAGTTTACACAGGTAACAATAGGCCAAGAGGTTGTGGAGGAAACAGCTAATAGCATTACAATAAAGGATTTACTAAATCCCGTAGAGATGCCCTTTGATAACTCTATTCAGAGGATGCATCTGATTGTAAAAAATATGCACAAGGATGCTGTTAGCATATTAAAGAATAGAGATAAATCATTAGCTGAGGATATTTTATCCAGAGATAATGACGTAGATAGATTATACTGGCTGATAGCACGTCAGCATAACATGGTGTCAAGAGATGTAAACCTTGCCAGAAAGATGGGTATTACAACAGAAGAGGTTGTAAACTACTTTCTAATAAGCAGGATTATAGAGCGCATTGGAGACCATGCTGTTAGAATAGCAAAAAATATCCTGAATTTTATAGGTGAGAAAGTAGACGAGAAAATTATTGATACGATTGAATCAGCTAGCAATTTTGCATTAGAGATTTTTGATAAAAGCATAGAGTCATTCGCTAAAAGAGATATGAAGTTAGCCAATAAGAACATTGATTCATTAACAATACTTTCATCTCTATGCGAAAAAATCAACACACTAGCATTGCAACAGAAAAGTGCAGTAGCAATTTCGATTGGTTACATTGCAGAGAGTATCAAGAGAACAGGGGAATATGCTAGTGATATATCTGAATGTGTGATTAATCATTTAATCAATAAGAAAACATGATAAAAGCGGGCTGGGGCATATCACTAAATAATCGTTGGCTCAACATAACAGCAATACTTTTTTCGCCTTCACCATCTTAAGTAGCATTATTTATATCGCTGCATGCACCCACTGCACACTGCCCAATGGAGATTCCGCAATCGCCAGGGGGCACGTTATTTGGAATAAGTGGTTTCAGCCCCCATCTCTTAGTCTCGGCAATAAACATTTGCAATATGGGTATATTGTATGCCACGCCTCCTGAAATCCCAAGATGTTCAATATTTTTTTCTAAGGCGAACTCTGCGCCTATTTTAACTAGTGATGCAATCATTAAATAAACTGCTGTGTATATTATATCTTCGGTACTGTATTTTTTCATCATTACTGTATCGTTTATGAACTTAGCAACATCTCTGCAGTCAACAACTTTCCTCCCGTTCATCGTTATAATAACGTTATCGAATGCCGAGATTAGGTCTTGCAAAAGTCTTCCTTGGCGAAGATAGGGCTCAAGCATCATGGCAGGCTCGCCCTCGTATGTTCTTCGTGAACACACGCCAAAGTATGCTGATATGGCATCAAGGTATCTGCCCATGGATGTGGTCAATGGCGATTCTTTCATGGCTTTTCTAAGAAAATTGCTCATTTTATCGTCAAAGAGTGGTGCGTCTATCTTGCTTGCTTCCATCCAGGCAAAGGCAATGCGTTTGGGATGAATCACAGCAGTCTCCCCGCCTATCAAGGGTATTGGGTAAAGGGAGCCGAGCCTAGAGTATCTGCTAAAGGTTGCATGTAGCACTTCTCCACCCCATGAATTTCCGTCCTCGCCATATCCTGTTCCGTCCAGCGTGAGGCACACGACTTCCTCAATACCATGGTCGACCATTAGCGATACAGCATGTGCCCAATGGTGTTGCACGCGAACAACACGACAATTCTCCATCTCAGCAATTTCGTTTGCTATTTTTACCGTGGCGTATCTTGGGTGGAGGTCAGCCCCGATTACACTAACATTCTCAATGCCTGTGTACTTTTTCCACTTATTGTAAGCCTCTTTCAGGTATAACTGTGTGCCGTAGTACTTTGAGTCCCCAATATACTGGGATGTCCATATGATTCCGTTCTTGAGAAGCGATACGGTGACGTTCTCTCCAGCCCCGATACCTACGGAGGCGTCGATAGAGGTTTCTATGGGCATTCTGAGCCTTGAGGGGACGTATCCTCTAGATTTTCTTATGAATAACTTGTGCCCTTCAAAAACCTTAAGAACGCTATCATCGCACCTATTAACAATCCTGCGATTGTGCAAAAGGTAGTAATCAACGCCTATTTTAAAGGCTGAGGAATTATCGATAAACATAGGCTCGCCTGGTGGGTTTGCAGAGGTGGCAATGATGGCATCATGCTCCATGAAATGGAAGAGTAGGTGTCCAATAGCGCTATAGGGGAGCATTATACCCACGGTGTCTAAGCCTGGAGATATATTTTCAAGAGTGCGCCCGTTCCTTTTTCTAAGGAGAACAATGGGTCTTTCCTTGGACACAAGCACATTTTCCTCATAATCATCAATATAGGCGTATTTTTTTGCTGTCGAGATATCTTTAACCATGATGGCTAGAGGTTTTCTTTCTCTCCTAATAATATTTCTTACTTCAGGCGCTTTTTCAAGAATAGCCACAACGTTCATCCCTCCCCACTGCTTTAAAATACCTATAGAGCCTTTGTCGAGTTCTTTCGCAAAAGTTTTAATTGCCTCCACACCACTGCATATCTTCTTACCATCCTTGCCGAAGAGCGTGTATTCTGGACCGCAGTTAGGGCATGATATGGTCTGGGCGTGAAACCTCCTATTATTCGGGTCGGAGTATTCAGAGAGGCACTCCTTGCACATCTCAAAATCATGCATGGAGGTCCTATCTCTATCATACGGAAGTGCATGGATGACCGTGAACCTTGCACCACAGTTTGTGCAGTTCGTAAAAGGGTACAGATACCTCCTGTTTTTCGGGTCGAGCATCTCTCCCACACACTCATGGCACAGAGCCGTGTCAGCAGGCATGTTTGGGTCAGCATCACCAGGGGTGCTTGGTACTATATGGAACGCGTTCTTCTTTTCCATAAGGGAATGGAATCTCGTCATTATTTTCTCTCTCTCCTCTGCATCAAGGTGCTCAACGGGTACAATATCAACCTCTGCTATTTTTGCAAGTGGGGGTAGGCTGCGCGCGATGCCATTAACAAGTTCCCTCGGTCTCTCATCTACAACAATCTCAACATGGGACCCCTTATTAAGTACATAGCCATGAAGTCCCATAGCGTTTGCAATTCTATAAACGGTGGGGCGAAAGCCCACCCCCTGCACAACCCCCCTTATTATTATTAGGAATAACATTGTACTTTATTCCTCCTTTTCCAGCACTACGCTCTCCACAAAGCACTCTTTTCCCTCCACGATTTCCACACATCCTCCGCACTTTGGGCACAGAAACACCGGAAGTGCGTAATGATATCTTGGGTCATCGTCCACTCTAAGCCCACCCCTATACCCGCATTTTTCGCACCTAACAACAGCCTTCTTTGTGATTATATCTATGCTTGCGCCTTCGAGATCCGTACCCTCTGTTAGAACATGAAACGCAAACCTCAATTGTTCTTTGGCAAGAAATGTAAGTTCTCCTACAACGAGTTTTACGCTCACAACCTTATCATAACTTCTGCCTTCGAGAGCGCTCAGCACTGCACTGACAACACCCTGCATGACAGAAAACTCGTGCATCTTCCTATCCCTCTAAAATACTATCCCAGAGGCTGTATATTTCCTGTGCATCAACTTCATCAATAACCTGAATAGCAAACCCTGCATGTACGAGCACGTAATCCCCAACTTTAGCATCAACGAGGGAAAGATTGATCTCTCTTCTCACACCGCCGAAGTCTGCGATTGCTCTTTTTCCCCGCACCTCTATTATTCTTGCCGGCACCGCTAGACACATCTGACACCTACAACCTCTTTAGAATATTTAACAGTTTATCCAAAAAACTCGTATCTCCTTTCTCGCCGCTGTTCCTACTCTCATCATGCACTTTTTCAACAACAAGCCTTACACCATCCTTTTCTCTAACAACAACCCTGTCCCCTTTCTTTACCTCATCCGCACTAACAGCCTTCCAGTACTCACCATCTATTATCACAAATCCTTCCCTATCGCCCCCAAAGTCTTCGGCAGCCGTTCCGGCCGTTCCCAAAATTCCACCAACTACGGGCTTTTTTCTCACAATCTGCAGCGTTTTGAAAAGTAAAAAGGCAAAAAATATGCCCACAAGTACTGCTGGAAAAATTGCCAAGAATATAAGGAGTTTAACAACATCTTTTGGCAACATCCATCGTGGATACCCCACAGGTATTATAAACATTGTTCCTATTATTATACAAAATATTCCGACAATCCCAAACACCCCGAAGCCTGGTGTGTGTATCTCTATTAGCAGCAAAACTATGCCTAGGGCTAGGATGAAGAGCGATAGTATATTGATTTGAAAGCCCAGACCCATGAGTGCAAGTGCTATCATTACAACACCAACAACCTCAGCACCATGTCCTGGGGTTGCAAGCCCAAATATGAGTGCGTATATGCCTATTATTAGCAGGAGTGAGGCAATTATAGGGTTGCTTAAAAAGTTGAGTATTACAACGCTGGGTGGCATTCTATAGTGTTCAATGCTCGCTCCAGCAGTGTGAAATGTGTAATTTGTGCCGTGGAATTTTATTGTATACCCATTCATCGCCAAAAGGAGAGAATTTATTCCATCTTCGGAAAACTCAATCACGCCGTAGTTGAGGGCTTCCGTATCATTTATGTCTAGATTTTTTGTGATGAACATAGAGGCAATTGTAGCATTTCTCCCGTGCATTTTTGCCCTTTCTTCCATGTATTTAACAAGATAGTTTATTATCTTCGTCTCATTAACATACCTCACTCCGCTTGATGTTAACTCGACAGGCTGGCACGAGCCTATTATTGTGTGCGAGGCCATGGCGGCTACGTGTGTGGACATGAGTATAAAGGTGCCCGCAGAAACCGCACTTGCTCCCGAGGGGTAAACATAGCCGATGACAGGAACTGGCGAACTCTCTATAATGTTTATAATCTCAAAAGTTTCATCAAGCCCTCCACCCGGTGTGTTTAGGGTAATTATAATGCACTCGTATCCTCCACTGCCTGCATGATTTATAGCGCTTTTGACATTCTCCACAGTAGCGTCGGTAATAGTATCATCTATACTCACAACAAGCACTCTGGTGCTAGCGTCCGCACCCATTGCGTATTCTGGGGAGATGGCTATGATTAACGCCACTAACGCCAATATTAGGGCAGACGCCCTACTACTCCACATGTTTTCCTTCCCTCACACCCTTTGCAACAGCCAATACCGTGCTCAATGATTCAAAGGATGTTGACGGGGCAACAACAATGAGATTCTTTTCTCTGGCAATCTCTGCTAGCGTCTGCAACTCTCTCAATTTCATGGCTGCAGGATTGTCCTGATAGAACTTTGCCGCCTCTGCCATCTTCATAGATGCTTGATACTCTCCCTCTGCCATTATTATCCTAGACCTCCTCTCCCTCTCAGCCTCTGCCTGCTTCGCCATAGCCCTCAGCATAGCCTCAGGAAGCGCAACGTCGCGAATGGTAACAGCGCTTACTTTCACCCCCCACGGGTCTGTGTTTATATCGATTATCTCCTGAAGTCTCTTGTTTAGTTCTTCCCTCCTGGACAGCAGGTCGTCGAGTTCCACTTGGCCAAGCACGTCTCGAAGTGTGGTCTGGGCGAGGAGATTCGTTGCAATATCGTATCTCTGCACCTTCGTGACAGCCTTCTCAGGGTCGTACACCCTGTAATACACAACAGCATCCACGTCCACAGTAACGTTATCTCTTGTTATTATCCTCTGCTTAGGCACATCTGCCACCTGGATTCTCAAGTCTATTTTCATTGCCCTGTCAATTATTGGAAAGACAAAAACTATTCCAGGTCCTTTTTGTCCCTTAAGTCTGCCAACCCTGAATATCACCAAACGCTCATACTCTCTGACAACTCTTATTGCAGAAAGCAAAAGTATGACCAAGAACAGCAGCAGAATAAATATCCCCAATGCACATACCGCATCACTCATGAAAATCATGATGTGTTTTTCAGATATAAACCTTTCGTATTGAATGGCATAGATTCGGCCTAATTAATCGCCAATTCTCATCACGATAAATCTTTTTTATACGACAATTACGAAGAACAAAATAGGGTTTTTGCTATTTAAAGCATTTAGCAATTAAAATCAAGATTATGTCATTCTATATATAAGGAGGTTCAAAAGTTGCTGGTAAACAATAAATTATAAAATATGCAAAAAGCCGAAAAGAATAAAAAGAGAGCAACCCATAAAAGATGGTAAAAGGGAGGAAATATAAATGAGAAAGATATCGATCTTTCTCCTAGCTCTGCTCCTTATTTTGCCTATATGCAATGTTCAGGCGCTAGATGTTAGCGTGAGAGCAATAAAAGTTAGGGAATCAAACGAATACTCGCCACATACAGCATGGGAATTAGGATATACTGGGAGAAATGTCGTAGTTGCCATTATAGATGCCGGCGTGGATGACGAGCATCCAGACTTAGAGGGGAAATTTGTGGCAGGTGTAGATCTGACAGTGCCTGAAACCCCCTTAACCCCAAGGGATGGTAGCCATAATCCTGATGATAAATGGAGACATGGAACTTTCTGTGCAGGAATAGTGATGGGTACGGGGAAAGATAGCGGTGGGAAGTACATGGGTACAGCACCTGGTGCAAAACTTGTGGATATAAAGATGCACAGGGGGCGAGAACCCGGAGGCGAAGTCCAATGGTATATTGAGGATTGGAATGAAAACCTAATAAACTCATTTGAGTGGGTTATAGAGCACAAAGACGATTTTAATATTCGTGTTGTAAGTTGTTCTAAGGGCGGAGGAGGAGAAAATTCCTCAGGCGATTCTTTGGTTGACAATGCAGCAAATAAGGCTGTAGAAAACGGTATTGTGGTTGTCATAGCTGCAGGAAATGATGGACCAAAAAATAAAGGATTTCATGATTTAGTGGCTGCCGATGGGGTGATAACTGTTGGTGCTGTGGATGATAGAGGCACAGTAACTACATCTGATGATATTGTAGCAGAATATTCGAATAGAGGACCACGAAAAGATGATGGTGATGATGATCCGTTCGATGAGCTAAAGCCTGAAGTTGTAGCACCGGGCTGCAATATAACTTCATTGAAATACTCCAATGGTCCATTACCCGCATCAGGGTACAGAACAAGTAATGGAACATCTTTTTCCTGCCCCCATGTTGCTGGCGTTGTTGCTTTAATGCTTGAAGCCAACCCAGATTTGACTCCCGAGCACGTTAAGCATATTCTGCAGATAACTGCCGAGCAAAAGTATCCAGCAACGTTTCCCGATATTCATCCGAAGTGGAATCGCTCATCGGGCTATGGTTTTGTGGATGCGTATGAAGCGGTAAAGTTGGCTTTAGAGACTGATGCAAATTCAACAGACCCTTACAAGATAGTGTATATATCCTCGGTCAAGGATAATGATTGTTTATGTGGGGGTGTTAAGGTTAGTGGGCGTGCATTTGCTAGGCGTGGAGAGATTGAGCGCATAGAGTTCAGGGTGGATAATAGAAGTTGGACAGAGGCCAAATTTAAAAAGAATGGTAAATGGTACAACTGGAGCATAATATTGGATACAAATAGATATGATAATGGAAATCATACGATATCTGTGAGAGCCATATCTGGGGAAATGCATTCGTTTGAGTATAGGGTTAACGTTGTGATTAAAAACCCTGTGAGAGAAGATGGCGCAGCAATGAGCCTTAAGCCATTTTTAGCATGTATTTTAATAGCAACAGCAGTCTGTATTATGGGCTATTATGAGAATAAAACCAAGAAAATATCAAGATTTGTGAGGACTAAGATGAGGATAAAATTTAATGGGCACAGTATGTAAAAATGGGAAAAAAGAAAGAAATAATTGAATACAACAGCCTGCTAGTACTTTCCACGGAATCCCAATCAAGACATAAGTGCAAGCAGCCAATCCTGCGCTGGTGCGAATCATTTGAGCATCATGAAAAATTCAACACACTGGCGCACAAAATCTGTTATATGCTCTCAAAAACTTTTTAATCCCGTCTCATACTACTCTTTCGTAGCGGTTATTGAACCCGAAATCCCTTGATTATATTCCCCTAGGGATTTCGGGGGGAGGACTTGAGGGAGGAGAGTAGATGGTGGGAATATTTCAAAAATACCTAGTGGAATCAAAGATATTCACAAAAAACAGGGACATACTCCGCCCTTCCTATGTTCCCGATAAACTGCCGCATAGGGAAAGAGAGATAAGGATGATAGCATCAGTTCTTGCCACAGCGCTTAGAGGCGAGCGCCCATCAAATATACTGATTTTTGGTAAGACAGGGACGGGCAAGACCGCGACCGTGAAGTACATAGGAAAGGAAATAGAGAACAACGAAAGCGGAGCACAGGTCAAATATATTTACATAAATTGCGAGGTTGTTGACACGAATTATAGCATATTAGCAAACATAGGGAACACATTCATTGACAAATGGGCGGAAAGGATACCGTTCACCGGATGGCCCCTAGAGTCTGTGTACTCAAAGTTATTGGAAGTTGTGGATAAAGCGGGTATGGTAGTCATTGTGGTTCTTGACGAGATTGACAAACTCGTCTACAAGAGTGGTGACGATGTTCTTTACAATTTGCTTACTGTCAACGATTACTTTGAGAGTTCAAAGTTAAGCATAATCGGAATATCAAATGACCTAAAGTTTGTTGAATTCCTAGACCCTAGGGTGAGGAGTAGGCTTGGAGAGGAGAAAATAGTATTTCCCCCGTATAATGCTGACGAGCTCAAGGATATTCTGAAGCAGAGGGCAGAGGAAGCGTTTTTAGAGGGTGCGATAAGTGATGAGGTAATATCGCTTTGTGCAGCCCTTGCTGCTCAAGAGCACGGTGATGCCCGCAGGGCTCTCGACCTTCTCAGAGTTGCAGGCGAGCTTGCGGAAAGGGATGGTGTAGATGAGGTAACAAAGGACTACGTTTACTTGGCAAAGAATAAGATAGAGCTGGATTGCATAGCAGAGGTTATAAGAACACTCCCACTACACTCAAAGATAGTTCTTGCGGGTGTGGTTTTGCTTAAGGAGGCAGGCCATGATAAACTCACAACGGGACAGGTTTACGACGCCTATAAAATAATATGCGGACAGTTATCTCTAAACCCGCTCACGCAGCGAAGGATCACAGATATAATATCTGAGTTGGACATGCTCGGAATAATAAACGCTAGAGTTGTTTCTAGGGGGAGATATGGAAGAACAAAGGAGATAATGCTCAGTGTTCCAAGTACGGATGTTAAGGGGATAATCGAGGAGGATGAGGTTTTAAGAGAGGCGTCTAGGGCAGTGTCTGTTCCCATAATTCGACAAATAACGCTTATATAGTCTTATTTGCCATAACCTCCTAGGGCGTGTTAGCATGGAGTATCAGAGATGGAGGCAGTACTATGAGCAGATAATCGAGGAATTTGAGTATTGTGAGGAAAAGGATAAGGAGGCTGCTCTTCTACTATCCTCGCTTATAAAAAAGGATGCTGTTTTTCTCCTCCACGGTCTAATACAGAACAGGAAGGTATACATCATAGGCCCGGCAATACGCTCTCTTCCGCCCATGGAGGGCACAATAATTGTTGCCGATGATGCGATATCATCGGTTCTCAAGCGTGGAGTTCTTCCTCATGTAATAGTAACGGATCTTGATGGAGATATTTACGACCTTATATATGCGAACAGCATGGGGTCGGTGGCAGTAATACACGCTCATGGAGATAATATAGAGAGGATTAGCAGGTTTTTTCACGCTTTTAAGGGCCCTATCGTTGGTAGCACACAGTCCGAGCCCTTGGATAACGTACACAATTTTGGCGGGTTTACGGATGGAGACAGGGCAGTGTTCATAGCACATCATTTTGGAGCTAGGAAGATAGTAGTGCTAGGTTTTGACTTTAAAAATGTTGTTATTAAGCGAAAAGGCGACTTGGAAACCAAGCGCAAAAAACTAAAGTGGGCAAGAATTTTAATAAGCGAACTCATAAACGATGGTGCTCCCGTAGTATTCTTGTGATAAAAATTGACAAGATTTTGAATTGCAAAACAAGATGAGCACAACAGTTAAATTTGGGGAGAGATATTGTAGTGTCCCAACAATGTGTAAAGTGCTATCTCTAGGTGGCTCCCTGATTTCGGAGGGCGGTGCCGACTATGTTTTAAAGGTAGCTAATGTTCTAGCCAAGGTCTCCAAGCACATAAGACTTGTGGTTGTTGTGAGCGGCGGCGGTGTGGCTAGGGAATACATTTCTATAGCAAAAGAAGTAGGTATGAGTAGCGATTATATGGACCATATAGGTATAGAGGTGACAAGGCTCAACGCTCGAATAATACGAGATGTATTGGCAAAGTTGGGCGCTGACGTGTACCCTGGTATGCCACGATGTGTTTCTGAGGCTTGCGAGGAAATAAAAAAACATAGAATTGTGGTCATGGGTGG
>QMTG01000011.1 GCA_003649915.1 Thermoplasmata archaeon | reverse complement strand
CCTGTAATGTGCAAGGGAATTAAATATGTAGTAGGTACTAAGGTCTTTAGACTTAAAACCACGCATAGGCAGTAAAGTACCGGCAGTGTTGGTGAGTATTTTTCGGTCAAAAAGGTCAAAGTATGCCACAAAGACATTATGCCCCCCCTGTACCAGTTTTTCGGCAATATAATGATGTCTGTGTGGTGTGGGATGTTTTAGCCAGTCTGTAGTGGGAATAATCAGTATATTCATATTTCTCCCTTTTGCTCATCGCGATTATTTTACACCTCTCTCAGTAACCTTATCCCAATGCATATTCCATCTTTGAATGCTCTCAGTTTGGGCTTATCCTTTCTCCTGTTGTATTTTATTGGTATTTCTATTATTTTACATCCCTCTTTCACCAGTTTCGCGTAAAGCTCTGCTTCGATGTCGAAACCCTCCGCTTCGAGTTTAAGGTTTTTAATCGCTGATGCCCTGAACGCCCACATTCCCGTGCATACGTCGGTTATCTTATGCCCGTTTGGAAACATCATATATGCCATTCTTGATAGTATTAGATTGCCAAAGTAGTTGAGCATGGTCATTGCACCGTCCTCTATCTCGCCTGCAAACCTTGAGCCCATAACCACATCTGCACTGTTCTTTTCCAAAATCTCAATCATGAGTGGGATTTTGTCTGCGGGGTATGTGTTATCAGCATCGAGCATTACTATATATTCGCCCCTGCATTTTTTTAGGCCGAAGCGCACGGCATCCCCTTTGCCTTTTTTTGGCTGTATGTATACTTTTGCACCAAAACTCTTTGCAATTTCTCTGGTTCTATCCTCACTCTTGCCATCCACAACGATTATCTCCGTTTCAAAACCCATTTCTCTTAGCCTTCTGATGGGGATGGCGCGAATTACATCTCCAATACTTCCCTCTTCGTTATATGCTGGGAGGAGCACGGATATTAATTTCATAGGCCATCCCTTTTTCTAATCACATCATACAACTACTCTTATATAAATCTAACTCTTTTCTATATTCACAACTACTACATCAAATATCAAAGTCTTGCCGTAGACCTCGTTGTTGAAGTCCACAGTTATGTTTTCATCGCTTATCCCAACAACGATACCGTCAACCATACCACCTTGGTACTTTCGCTGCTTATCTATTATGTATTTTAGGTTATCAAAGTGATTTGTCACGTCCCTTGTGCTCACTTTCTGACCTAACACAGGATTGTTCTCAATAAGAATATCGCCATCTCCTCCATTAGCGCTCTGGTTTATTGAAAGCACCACGCACTTCCACCCGTACTTGGTCATGTACTCTTTGCCAACCTCTGGCACGTTTTGAATAAGCACATCATTGTTCTCGATTCCGAGCACTGTGGCGTTCCATCCCCAGAAGTAATGCGTTATGTGCATACCCTCCTCTGCATCGCATCCGTACTTCGACTCAAAATAATACTTTTCCATTTTTTCAATGACCTGCCAGTGCTCATAGACCGATATGTTCACGACGAGTTCATTTAGATATGGCTCGTAGGCCTCGGATGGCGGTATCACCCACCTAGCCTTCTCACCTACTTTCATTCCGATTATTCTTTTATCCCACCCCTTTATTACTTCGCCCTCGCCAACCTTGAACTTAAATGGCTCACCACGCCTTCTTTCAAAATCAAAACTCACTGTTTTGGGATAGGTTTTATTGTCCTTAACCACATCAGGGTATGTTGTATCGAAAACCCTGGCGCTTTCGTATATTCGGTAGTCATACAGCCAGCCTGTGTAGTTGACGTAGACGGTGTCACCTATTTCCACAACAACCTCCCTTCCCTTTGCCTCATTCGCGTATTTGTATGCACCGTAAGCCACTGCCAGTACTATGAGCAAAGCAGACATATAAACAAGCCAACGCTGCATCGTGCGGTGATTATGCCTACCATTTATATTCCTTTCCCATGGGAAAGTTAATATATGGCACGTGCCATCCCAGAAACCATGACAAGAACGCCCGTGGAGGTCTTCCTGCACGAAGATATAGGCTATGGTGATATTACCACGCAAGCGCTCATTGATGAGGGGGTTATTGCCGAGGCGGAGGTCGTGGCTAAGGAGGAGTGTGTTATAGCGGGTGTGAGAGAATGCTCTGAGGTTTTTGAATCCTTGGGTTTAGAGACCGAAATAAAATGCGACGATGGCTATTATGCCAGTGCTGGCGATGTTGTAATCGTTGTCCATGGCAGGGCTAGGAGTATTCTTATGGCTGAGAGGACTGCGCTCAACATAATATGCAGAATGAGCGGGATAGCAACCATTACGCGAAGAGTGGTGGAGGAGTGTAGGAAGGTTAACCCGAGCGTGAGGATTGCAGCCACAAGGAAAACCACACCTGGCTTTAGGTATTATGAGAAAAAGGCTGTGGAGATTGGTGGGGGAGACACCCACAGGTTTTGCCTGAGCGATTGCATCCTTATAAAGGATAATCACCTAGCGCTTTTAGGAAACAACGTGGAGGAAGCCATACATAGGGCTAGGAGCGTATCGTTTACAAAAAAGGTTGAGGTTGAAGTCCAAAGCGTGGAAGACGCGCTTAGGGCGGCAAGGGCAGGGGCGGACATAATAATGCTCGATAATATGAGTGCGGAGGACATAAAGAAGGCGTACATTGGGATTAAGGAAATAAACAGGGGTATTATTGTGGAGGTCTCTGGCGGTATAACCCCTGAAAACGCTCCTTTGTACGCTAAGTATTGCGATGTCATATCCATGGGGTGCTTAACCCATAGCGCAAAGAGCGCAAATTTGTCCTTGGAAATGAGAAAATGGACAGGATAGAGATAAGGCCCGGGGTTTATGTGACAAACTACTATGCTCTTTGGCTTGAGCGGGAAAGAGCAGCAATTATAGGCGATTTACACATAGGAATGGAGGCGGCAATGGTTGAGGAGGAGGGCATATCTGCGCCTAGGGTGCAGGAGGATGTTATAATAAAGCGTTTAAGCGCGATATTTAGAGAGTTTTCTCCAGAGACTTTGGTAATAAATGGCGATTTCAAGCACAAGTTTAGCAGGAACCTTTGGCAGGAATGGGAGGAAGTCAACAGAATACTGGACTTTATCTGCGATCATGTGAGAAGGGTTGTTGTGATAAGGGGGAACCATGATAATTACCTCAAGACCATACTGGCGAAGAGGGGTATAGATCTTCACAGCCGATATTCCATTGGCGATTACACGGTTATTCACGGCCATAGGGATGTGGGCATGGAGCGTGATATGGTACTGGCTCATGAGCATCCCGTGGTTAAAATAAGGGACGGCATAGGAGCGTACATAAAGCTCCCGTGCTTTCTGTATAACGATGAGAGAAACATAATAGTTCTTCCTGCCCTCAGCCCCCTGTCCATAGGCACCGATATAATGGCGGAGGATTATTTGTCTCCAATACTCTCGAGGATTGACATGAGCGGGGCAAGAATCTACGCTCTTTCCGAGATTGGAATACTGAGCCTAGGAAGAATAAGAGATATGGAGAGGGCAATGCTTTACATGCCCTAGAAGAATTTTTCATCGATAAACTCTTGTTTTTCATCAACCGCTCTTTTTCTTCTAATACGCGACAAATATTCCTCGTACATGTGCACCTTTATTGGGAGGGGGAAGGGGGTGAAGGGAGAGGTTATTATCGCCTCGCCGGGCATTAGTGTTTGTATCTCGTTCTCCAACGCGCTTATATCCTGCTTTGCCGAGTACGCTAGTGCTTCTCTGTCCCTTTTATCCGCAAGCCCAAGAATGAAGAGCGTGTTAAACTGGGAAAGTATCTCACGATGTATGAGTTTGGGCTGCTGTGAGATCGCGCACAGGCCTACCTTGAATTTTCTCCCTTCCCTTGCAATTCTTGGAAATATTGTGCCTGAGGGGGTTGCAAGCATGCGCTGCGCCTCTTCGATTGTTATTAAAATGCTGGGAAGCGACCTGAATTCTGAAGGCTTCTCCCTGTAAATCCTGCGGTTTTCTTCGAAGACCGCCCTTGCTAGAACGTTACTGACAAGCAATTCCTCACCCTCATGCAAGCCAGATGTGTCAACAAGCACAACCATAGCACTGTGCAGGGATGACAGCACACTTCTCGTTATGGATATTGTTGGATCCCTGCTAATTATCTCGTAGCCCATTACTCTTTCCACCCTGCGCTTAACAACGTTTATTGTTGTCTCATGAAATCTCTCCCCAAACTGGTAGTATAAATCATCACCATCCCTTTCATTAATTTCTCTCATCCACTCCCTGCCAAACAGTGCTCTAGCAGCATAGAGCATCTCTAACTGGCTCTGCGTGAACTCGTATAGCGAGAGCATGTCCTCAACGTTTACCTCGGTGTAGGATATTCTTATTGTTGAGTACATCCTTTGCAGCCTTCGCGTGCTGTAAACCCTGAGTTTGTCCTGCGCAAGGGGGTGATGAATAAGCCCACGCCTTCCAGCACCGCCCGAATAATACTCTCCGTGAGGGTCAAATATGAGCATGCCGTACCTGCCCGACTCCATCACCGCACCCGCAAGCACCTTCATCAGGTTGCTCTTCCCCATGCCCGTGGTGGCAAACACCCCTATATGATGATGCAAAGCCTCTCCCTCAATGCCCACATTAACGTTGAGTGTGTGCCCTCCGCTTCTCATAACGCCGACCTTAAGGTCGCCCATAAGGGATTTCATGCTCTCATAGTCCTCGCTTGTTGTTTTTCTCACCCTTGAGAAGTGAGAGGGTATATGCTTCGCTTTCTCAATGCCCCCACTTACTAAGCAGCCCAGCGGAATGCAGACCGCAATCTTGTACAGCCTGAACTCTCTGTCGCTCATGTTATAGGTGGAGTTTGCCATGTCCATGCGTATGATATTCCCTGCAGTTCTTTCCATCCAGCCGTCGCCTGCGTCCGCGCCGTATTTAATATCGACAACCCTGACCAGGTAGTTTTTGCTTCTTTCCTCGTCTTCAACAACGAGAAGTTCCCCGAGACATATATCGCTATCATATCTGCATCTAACCCATAACTCCAGCACGGACCTGCCGACAAGTCTGCCCACGTACATCTCCGCAATTGTATGGAATAGAATATTTTAATAATTGCTGAAGAGTGTGGGTTTTTTGAGAAAGGAGGCTTTACTGCTTCATTGAGCGGCAGGAGGCTATGAGCGCATTTACTTCATCTACCTTTGCGCTGTTGCCCGTGCTTTCAAACAGGGTCTTTGCCTTCTCAAGCGCTTCCAGCGCGTTTTCAACCCTTCCCCACATCATGTACATCTCCCCCAAATCCCTGTACGCCATTGCTGCATAGTCCGGTGTGCCCAGCCCGCCCAGTATGGCGAGGGCTTCGTCAAACACCCTTTTTGCCTCCTCGTATCTTTTGAGGGCGGCATAGTACCTGCCGAGAACGTTCCTCGCCCTTCCCTTTGCCAATCTGTTATCGTACATGTCCACTAGTTTTACCGATTCTTTGATGCATTTTCCGGCGTTCTCCAAGTATTCCTTTCTCCCTCTCTCAAAGTACATGGTTATGTATGTGTTTGCAAGGTTGAATAAAGCCCAGCCCTTCATGAACTTCACTCCAGCCCTATCTGCGGTCTTAGTACTCTTCTTATAGTACTCTATAGCGCTCTCATACTCGCCCTTTTCCTCGTAAACCCTTGCCAGATTATTGTATACCCTTGCAAGTTCCTCCAGATTCTTTATTTTCTCAAGGTATTCTATAGCCTTCTTGCAGTGCTCTATAGCCTTATCCTCCATGTTGAGGTCCAAGTAGACGTTACCGTACTCTATGTGAAGTGTGCCTAGACCCAGCATTCTCTTCTTAGCATCTGCTATTTTTTCACCGTACTCTTTGCTCATATCGTAGTTCTTTAGCGCCTCCCTGTGCATTCCCTTTCTCCAGTAAACATAGCCAAGACCTCCGTATCCCATGGCAATCTCGTAAACATTGCCGGCACTTTTGGCATGCTCTATGCAAGCCTCATAGTATTTGAGTGCGCTATCGTACTCCGATGCTTGGCGATGAACATAGGCAAGCCTTCGGTATATTCTGGAAAGGGCTATATCCCTATCTGTACCGTGGAGTTGTAGGGCTGCATCCTCGCCCATTTTGCAAAATTTTTTTGCTTCCTCAAGTCTGCCAATGGCTATAAACATTCCTATAACATCGAGGTGAGATTTTATAACCTCTGAGAGGTCGTGCTCTTTGGCGTTTTCAATAACCTGAAGCGCTCTCACATATTTTCTCAAAAACTTGCCCATTCTTTCCGCCTTTTCTCTTCCTGTGAGCACAGAGAGTCTTTTACAAGCCTCTCGCAATGCGTCTAGTACCTCATCAACCTTTGCTTTCTCCTGCAATACTCCCAAGTCTTTCAGGGTCTTTCTCCACGTATGCCTTCCCATATCGCCCGCCTGATTTCCTATGTATGCCTCTATGTCTTGAAGCACTTGACCAACATCCATAGCAATAATATTAATGGGCAAACCATGTAATATAATTTTTGTTTGGGAACGTTTTTGAGGAAACGATTAATAATGTGTGTGTAATTTTATCGCGAAGGTGAGCAAGATGATGAAAGTGCTGGTTACGGACAAGATTGCCGAGAGTGCAATTTCGCTTCTAAGGAAGGAGGTTAGTGTGGACTATGCGGAATTGTCTAGAGATGAGTTGCTGGATAAAATTGGAGAATATCACGGGCTTATTGTGAGGAGTAGAACGAGAGTGGACGCTGATGTCATCAATAGAGCGGTGAATCTGAGGGTTATAGGAAGAGCGGGCATAGGCGTGGATAATATAGATGTGGATGCAGCCACAAAAAAAGGAATATATGTGGTGAATGCGCCAAGGAGCAGCACGTATTCCGTGGCAGAGTTGACGATGGGCCTAATGATAGCACTTGCTCGCGGCATCACAAAGGCCGACGTAAGCATGAAGGCAGGCTTGTGGGAAAAGAAAAGGCTTGTTGGTGTTGAACTGTACGAAAAGACCCTAGGCATTGTGGGTTTTGGGCGTATAGGGAGAGAGGTTGCAAAAAGGGCGAAATCTTTCGGAATGCGCGTGATAGCGTATGACCCATACGCACCCAATGACTTATTCAGCGAACTTGGTGTGGAGAGGAAGGAGTTGGACAACCTTTTGGCAGAGGCGGACTTTGTAACCATACATGCAATTCTCACACCTGAGACTAGGGGACTGATAAACAGGGAGAAAATTGAGATTATGAGGGATGGCGCGTATCTTATAAACTGTGCGAGGGGTGGAATTGTTGATGAAGGCGCACTTTACGACGCTCTCAAGTCTGGAAAGCTTGCAGGAGCAGCGCTGGATGTCTACGAAGTTGAGCCTCCCACAAACTCTCCCCTGCTTGGCTTAGATAACATAATATTAACGCCCCACATAGGTGCATCCACGAAGGAGGCACAGGAAAGGGCGGGTGTTACTGTTGCAAGGGATGTGCTTAGAGTCCTGAAGGGCGAGACGCCCGAGTTTCTGGTAAATAAAGAGGTGGTTGGATGATTGTGAAGAAGAGGGCGATGGATGTTTTGGCTGAGGATGTGAGGGATGGAGAGGGTGATGTGAAAATAAGGTGGCTGATCACGCAAAAAGACGGTGCACCCAACTTTGCAATGCGGGTTTTTGAACTAAGCCCAAACAGTGCGACGCCGTATCATGTGCATCCGTGGGAGCATGAGGTCTACGTGCTGGAGGGAAAGTGCAAGATTGTGAGCGAGAAAGGCGATGTTTTTTGCGAGGAGGGTGATGTTGCTTTTGTTCCGCCGGGCATTAAGCATCAATTCAGAAACGTAGGGGATGGAAAACTAAAGTTTATATGCGTGATACCGATAATTAAGAGCACGCCAGAGTGCTAGGATGGCTGCAGGTGCTGATAAAAATGGTGCTGGAATCCCTAGGCGAGGCGTTGAAGGGCGCTATACGGAAAATTGCGAGGGCAAGTTATGTTGATAAGGATTTGGTCAAAGAGGTGGTGCGAGACCTGCAGAGAGCACTTATAAGGGCTGATGTAAACGTAAATCTGGTGTTCAGGCTAACCAAAGAGGTCGAAAGAAGAGCGCTGGAGGAAAAACCTCCTCCCGGCATGAATGCTAGGGAGCATGTTATAAGAATTATCTATGAGGAAATAGTTAAGGTTCTTGGCAGGGGAAGGACACTGGAGATTAAACCCCAGAGAATACTTTTTGTTGGTCTTTATGGGCAAGGAAAAACAACAACCATAGGCAAAGTTGCAAAGTATTTTCAAAAACGCGGGCTAAAGGTTGCCCTTATCGCGGGCGATACTCATAGACCAGCCGCCTATGATCAGATTTTGCAGATAGGGCAGCAACTCAGTGTGCCTGTTTATGGAAGAAGGGGTGAGATAAAGGCACCAAAGATTGTGAGGGAAGGGCTTATAGAACTCAAGGATTATGATGTAATCCTGATAGACAGTGCGGGTAGGCATTCCTTGGAAAAAGAACTTATTGAAGAGATAAAAAGGATGGCGCGCGTAGCACGCCCTGACGAGATCGTACTCGTTCTCGATGCGACTATGGGTCAGCAGGCTGGTGAGCAGGCAAAAGCCTTTCATGATGCCGTAGGAATAACTGGAGTTATCTTGACAAAAATGGATGGGAGTGCAAAGGGCGGGGGCGCACTTAGCGCTGTAGCCGAGACTGGAGCACCAATCCTCTTCATAGGAACAGGAGAGCACCTAGACGACTTGGAGGTTTTTGACCCGACGCGATTTGTGTCCCGCCTGCTTGGTATGGGGGATTTACAATCATTACTTGAGAAGGCGGAAGAGGCAATGAGCGAAGTTGATATGGAGAAGACTGTGAAGCACATAATGAGCGGAAAGTTCACACTCAAAGACATGTACAATCAGATGGAGGCACTTACGCGCATGGGGCCGTTGAGCAAGATATTTTCAATGCTGCCCATGGGCATGCAGAGGCTTTCAAAGGAAGAGATTGAAAGCATGAGGGAGAAGTTGAGGAAATTTAAAGTAATAATGGACAGCATGACTGAAGAGGAACTGGAGAACCCAAGGATAATAAAACACTCTAGAATCATAAGGATTGCTAGGGGTAGTGGAACAACCCCGAGCGATGTGAGGGAATTATTAAAGCAGTATAAGACATCTAGGAGGGCAATAAAGGGCGTGCTTTCAAATAGAAAACTTAGAAGGCAACTAATGAGGCATCTAAAGGAAGGCGGGCTTGATTTTGGAACCATGTAACGCAAACCTTTTTATCGTAATTGCTATAATACGAAGCCCATAATGGTGGAGTTTACCAAACACAAATCTATGGAGTTGCCGAGAAGGGTCGTTGTTGGTCATGACGCGTTGGAGAGTGTGCTCGATGTTGTGGAAAACGTGCATTTATCAGGTCCGTATCTGATAGTGGCTGATAATACAACAAAGAAGGTTGCAGGAGATAAAATTGCGGACATGCTTGAGGATACTGGTAATGACGTGGATTTTGTGCTGATAAAGGAGGCGGACATGGAGACTGTGGAGAGTGTCGTGGCTCGTATAAGAGAGATTAAGGCGCACACGGTGTTTGGTGTTGGCGGTGGCAGACCCATTGATGTGGCTAAATGCTCCTCGCACAGAGAAAATGTTCCATTTGTGAGTGTTCCCACAGCGGCATCGCACGACGGTATTGCATCATCTATCGCATCAATAAGAATTGAGGGTAGAAACACGTCCATAGAGACACGCTCTCCCACCGCCGTAATCGCAGATACTAAGATCATAGCCTCAGCCCCTTATCGCCTGATGGCATCTGGCTGTGGGGATATAATTGCAAACTACACGGCGGTTAAAGACTGGAGACTGGCTAGAATGCTGAGGGGAGAGAGCTATAGTTCATACGCCGCTGCGCTCTCCGAGATGACGGCGACAATGCTCGTGGAGAACTCAGAGGCTATAAAACCAGGGCTGGAGGAGGCCGCATGGATTGTTGTTAAGGCTCTGGTATCATCCAGTGTTGCCATGTCAATTGCAGGCTCATCACGTCCTGCTAGCGGTGCAGAGCACAAGTTTTCCCATGCACTAGACATAATCGCCCCTGGAAAGGCTCTTCACGGCGAGCAATGCGGAGTTGGCACAATAATGATGATGCACCTGCACGGTGGAGATTGGAGAATGATTAGGCAAACATTGAAGAACGTGGGTGCACCAACAAATTATAAGGAGTTGGGCGTGAGCAGAGAGGACATAATAAAGGCGCTCACTATGGCTCATAAAATTAGACCCGAAAGATACACAATACTCGGAGATAGAGGGCTGACAGAAGATGCTGCGGAAAGGCTGGCGGAGGAGACAATGGTTATATGAATAAATTTCATGTGGAGGTGAAAGGGCATGGTGATGATTACGCTATTGGATGAAAACTCTGCAAAAGTTGGTTTTGAATTCATATTCATGGGCCCCATACAGAACTGCAAGGACTGCAAGTTAAAAAACGTGTGCTTTAACTTGGATATTGGGGGAAAATATAGGGTTACAAAGGTCAGGGAGAAAAAACACCAATGCAAGGTGCACATGGGCAACGTCATGGTTGTGGAAGTTGAAAAAGTACCATTGGAGATATGCGTGGATACAAAGAGCGCCATTGAGGGAAGCATGGTAATGCTTGGGCAGAGGGATTGCATGTACCCGAAGTGCGAAAATTACAGGAGGTGCTTCCCGCTCGGGGTAAGGAGAGATGCGAAATTTAAAGTCAAAAGTGTCGGTAAAAAAGCCAACTGCGCTATGAAGTATAATTTAAGTATTGTCACGGTCGAGTGAGCGCTTATCTAATTAATTTCCACATTGCATAGCCACAGCGAGTAATGTGATTACTACACTCTAAATCTTTTTATTTGACTATCACAATTACGAAGGCCATGGCATCGAAGAAGGTTAGACACAACGCGGATAAGTGTATGCTTTGCGGAGGGTGTGTGGCTGTTTGCCCAGCAAATGCGATAACGCTCTATGAAACAGTACTGGTTGTGGATGAAGATGCATGCATAGGGTGCGGAGAGTGCGTTAGGGTGTGCCCCATGGGTGCAATGGAGTTGTGATAGAGATGTACGATGTTGTAGTCATCGGGGGAGGACCTGGAGGGCTTGCTGCGGGAATATACGCTGCAATGGAAGGTGCTAGCACTGTGATTTTGGATAGAAAGAAGGAAATAGGCAGACCTGTTAGATGCGCCGAGGGCACATTCTTTGAGGTCATAAGCGATTTGAATCTGAGCAAGAAATGGGTTGTCAATACAATGAATGAAGCGATCGTATATTTGCCAAAAGATAAGAAGATATCAGTGAAAACATCGCTTGAGGGCATGAGCATTGACAGGGTTGTTTTTGAGAAAGAACTCGCCATGAAAGCAATAAAGTACGGTGCCGAATTAATGCTAAACAAAAACGTTATCAGAATCAATGGCGGAGATGTTATTCTTGCTGATGGTAGCAAATTACGGGCAAAGATTGTGATAATTGCTGATGGAGTTGAGTCGAAAATCGCAAGATACGTTGGTGTGAGAACAAAACTCAGACCTGAAGACCTCGGTGTGTGTGCGCAGTATACGATGGTTGATGTTGATGTGGGCAGGCATACCGCTGAGTTTTATTTGAGAAATGACATTGTGCCAAGAGGATACGCTTGGGTGTTCAGCAGGGGGGATGAGGCAAACGTGGGGGTGATAACATTGGGCTCTGTGCGAAGGAGGGCGATAGAAATCCTCAAAGACTTTGTGGAAAAAAGATGCCCAGGGGCAAGGGCTGTTAGGTTTACGGCAGGCTGTGTTCCATTGTCTCTGCCAATAAACCGCTATGTTGTGAAGAATTTTATGCTCGTGGGTGATGCCGCAAGATTTTCCAATGCTGCTGGAGGCGGGGGAATACACACAGCTCTTTTATCTGGAAAAATTGCAGGGGAGATTGCGGGAAAGGTGGCAAACAGAAACTTGGATATGTCTGCTCTTGAGGAGTATAGAACGATATGGAGAAAGTACCATAGAAGGCTTATAAGAAATTATTATCTCAAGCAGAAAGCCACAACTGGCAGGGACGAAGACATTATACGACTTTTCAGAAAGCTAAGCCCTGGGATTGTTCTCCTCAAACTTGGCCCGTTATCGCGTCTATTCCTTAAGTGGTGGTGGGGATGAGGCTATCCGATATGGGCGAGCGAGCAGTGGTGAGCGAGTTATTGAAAAAGTTTGGTATAGGCGATGTGGATGATTGTGCCTACATAAGCGTTGGGGGCAAAATTTTGGCAATAACCTCAGATACTGTGGGCGTGGAGACGCACATGGTTCCAGGTGCAAGTTATGCAGACTTTGGCTGGTATGCATGCGCGGTTAGCATGAGCGATTTAGCATCAGCTGGTGCCAAACCCGTTGCGATAGTTTCTAACTTCACCCTACCTCCCGAGTTTGATCTCGGTGATACACTCTCCATTGCTGAGGGAGTAAATGACTGTGCAAGGCATTTCGGGTGCAGGGTTGTTGGCGGTGATACAAAAGAAGGAAAGAGTGCAAATGTGGGGATAACGGCAATAGGAATCGTTGATGGAAGACCAATGAAAAGGTCCGACGCTAGAGTTGGGGATGTTGTTGCAATAACTGGCGAGATTGGAAGGGCTTACTCGGCAATCCTAAAAATAAGGGAAGGGGTTTGGGGAAAGGATGAGGTCTATGATGTTATGAGACCCATGCCCCGCATTTATGAGGGAATAAAACTGGCAGAGCTTGCTCATGCATGTATTGATATGTCTGATGGTGTGTATATAAGCGCACACTACATCGCTGATGCCTCAGGTGTTGGTATAGAAATATACAGGGATGATATTCCACTTTGCGATAGAATAATGAAAATGTGCGAGAAAGGAAGGGCGTCCATTGATGATGCGCTCGCTTACGGTGGCGACTTCGAACTAATGATAACTATTCCCGAGGATATGGTCAGGGATGCCATGGCAGTCTTGGATACCTTGACCGTTATAGGCAGGGTTGTTGATAAGAATCTTGGAAAAGTGCTGATTGTTGATGGAGAAAAGAGACCGTTGCCCCTAGCGGGGTATGAGCACTTCAAACACGGTGATAAAGGTGGGTGTAAAAGGTAATGCGAGAAAAGGGAAAGGAGAAAGAAGAAGGTATGTTGTATTTAGGGTGTGGTGTCCTGTGCCCAAGAGGGTTTTGATAGGGCACATGAATAGGTTGAAGTATCGCCCCTACCTTGTTTACTACGATGGCGTTTTTGGCATTGTTCGATGCACGAACAGACAAAAAGAGGATGTTATAAAACACCTGTCAACATTCAAGTACGGTGCTGTAAAAATTATTTCGCTGAAAACTACGGGAACTATCAGGAAGGCAAAGAGGGTGTTATCGGAGTATTACAAGTTCATGCCGCAGCCCTTAGACCCATAAAATTTGTCTGAAATACAAAGAAGGCGCTATATTTCTCCGCTTGTGTAGTATCCGAAATTGTTATTAAGAGGTAATTGTTTTTTGGTTGCTGCCAATAGCATTTTCGGAGGAAAAATATGGGAGATTTGCTTCCAGAACTTGAAGAAAGGCGAAAAAAAGAACTTGAACTTGCGGAGAAGGCCAGAAAAAAGAGGGATGAACTTAACGCTGAAGCCAAGAAATGGGCAGATAAAAGGGACGAGTTCAACGCCGTTGCTAGGGAGTGCTTGGATAAGGCAGCAGAGCACCAAAAGCGAAGAAACGAGTTTAACAGAAAGGCTAGAGATGCCAAGAAAAAGAGAGATGATATTGTAAAAAAAATATCAGATCTTAGGGCAAAACTTGACAAACTTAAAAGGAACTTTCTTCCACGGGATGGCAAGCCCCTTGGCAGGCTGAAAAGAGAGTTGAAAGAACTGGAGTTCAAACAAATGACCATGGTGCTCACACCGCAGAAGGAAAAGGAACTCATAGAGATCTTATCTAGGATTAAGGCTGAGATTGATAGAAAGGAAAAAATGCTCATGCAGAATGAGGAGATAAGAAGGCTTGTAGAGGAGATTGAGGCTCTCAGGAAAGAAAGTGATGAATGGCACAAAAAGGTTGAGGAGTACGCAAGAAGGGCACAGGAGGAGCATGATTCAATGGTTGAACTTTACGATAAAGCAACAAAAGCGAGGCTTGAGGGTGATAAATGCCATCAGAAGTTTCTGGATATCAAAGCAATGGCTGATGAGGAGCATAAGAAGTACCTGGAGCACATGAGACTTGTGCGAGATTATGACAAGATAATAACGGGTCTTAAGCAAAAAGAAGCGTGGGAAAAGAAAAAGGTAACTTATGAGAAGAAAATAATTGAAGAGTTGTTTGATAAGTTCAAAAGGGGTGAGAAACTCAGTACTGAAGACTTATTCATGCTTCAGAAGGCTGGAAAAATATGAAAGTTTACGCCTCCCTAGGAACACTGATACGCCTTGGGCTTATTAAGGGACAAGAATTCGAGCAAAAAACCGCGTACTTTGTCCTTGGAAGTTATTGCATGAATAACTGCGCCTTTTGCGCTATGCGGAGGAGTGCGCCAAAACCATCCAATGAGAATAAGGTTCGCCTGTCTAGGGTTACATGGTATGCCGTTGGCGATACATTCTTTGCACATACAAAACTCAATGATTTTTCTAGGATTTGCCTGCAGTGTACAACGTATCCGGGCGTACTCAAAGACCTCGAACATACTCTAAGAAAAATCAGGAGGGCTATTGATATGCCCGTATCCGTATCAATACACCCCTTGGCCAAAAACGCATACATGGCGTTGAGGAGAGAGGGGGTTGAGAGGGTGAGCGTGGCATTTGATGGATGTACCAAGGAGGTGTTTGATAATGTAAAAGGTGTGGGTATTGGAAATAGGTGGATATGGGAGCAGTTTTGGAAGGGCTTGGAAAACGCTCTCGCAGTTTTTGGAAATGCCACAGCGCATCTAATAATAGGCTTGGGGGAAAACGACCACGACGCTATAAAAACAATGATAAAACTTAGGGATATGGGCGCTAACACCGCTCTCTTTTCGTACACTCCTACTTTAAATCGCTTATATGGTAATTGGGCAAAAAAAATTAGAAGACCAAAAGTTGGCAGGTATCGAGCAATACAGGCATCAAGATACCTGATATACGAGTATGGATACGGGCTGTCAGACTTTGTTTTTGATGGTGGAAGGCTGAGGGGCATAAAAGGGCTTGAGGATTTAATGTCGCCAAGGGCTTTTCTAACATCAGGATGCCCTCATTGCGATCGCCCCTATTATAATGAGTTTCCCGGTGGCGTAATATATAACTATCATAGGCAGCCCACGGCTAAAGAGTACGAGAGAGATTTTGACACGTTATTGGATTATTTGATGAACTAGACTGTTTTTGTATATTCCAGAATTCTAACATCAATGCAAGGATTAACCAAATGATCTGCAGGAGTGTTTGCAGCCATTGCCTAAGTTACTTACCGCATCCTGAATCGCACAACCGCAACACTTAGGACTAAGATAACAATGGCCTCGATTGCGCCTATAGTATAAGCCTATGGTATAAAGCCATCTTGCACATTTGCTTCTATGCCCACACCTGATGTTTTGACTTGGCAGGTTTAACTCTCAACAATGCAGCATCCCTGCACTCTCTCCACACATTTTATGATAACATGGGGGGCTGTTATATTTTAATTTTTGTCAAAAGATTCGTAAAAATCCCTCAAAATACACGTCGCGTTAATGATTTATTGAAACTTTAAATAGGAAAGGCGCTATACCCGAGGGTGGCGGTTTTGATGTATGGTGAAAAGGGTGCACTCAAAGAGTTGAAGTTAAGCATGGTAATACCCACAATAAACGAGGAAGAAACTATAGGGCAGGTGATAGACTCTATACCAAGGAGCGAGTTTAAGGATGTTGAGGTCATAGTTGTGGATACCAACAGCACAGATAGAACCGTGGAGATAGCCAAGGAAAAGGGCGCCATTGTTATAAACGAGCCCAGGCGCGGATACGGTAGAGCGTATAAGACAGGGTTTTCGATGTGCACGGGGGATATT
>QMTG01000010.1 GCA_003649915.1 Thermoplasmata archaeon | reverse complement strand
TCATAAGCGTCTGCCTCATCATCGCTTCTATCCGCTGTGCCTTTATCATCAAACCCGCCAACACCGACGCAATTCTTCGCAGTGGACTGCTGCGTTGGCTGGTACCCGCTTGTGCCGCTCTGGTTCTGGTTGCCCAAAGACCAGAACTGCAACACATACGGATAGTTGAGGGCGTAAGTGTCTACATCCTTACTTACCGTCGTGTATGATCCATCCATGTCGGATGTACCCATGGAGCATGAAAATACGTTTGCGTTATAGGTATTCCAGCCATAGCCGAGCAAATCATACCAGTTTACCTGATTATAGTCGCCAACAACGGCGGTCGCATTTCTCGCTATCCCTGTGGCATCCATATCCACACCTCTCGCCAATAACACGGAGAGAGTCTGCGTACCGTGCTCGTCGCTTCCCGAGGGTGTGCCATAGTACTCCACTATCGCATTTGGCGCTCCCTTATATTCCTGGAACTCCTGATGATTCGTGTAGTGCCCATCGTCAAAGTGAGACACCACTAGGAATTTGCCCAGAGTGGAAGAGTATGCATCGGGCACGTTGCCATTCCCTTCCCAGTTGGATATGCTCCTAATACCATGCTCACCCCTGAAAACAAGCATTGAAGTCATTGGCACAAGCTCGGTGTAGGGCTGTATGTATTCAACTTCTGCCATGAATGCCATGTTTGGAATCATAGAGGCATCAATACTTACAGCCATCACATCGTTTCTCCCCATAAATAGTGGCGACTCAAACACCTTACCCCCCATTGTTTTCACTTGCTCTTCTATCAGCATCTTCTTTATCCCCATGAGATTTGGCCCTCTGATTGGGCGCAGTGGACCGTCGGGGGTCATGAGCATTACGCCGCCCCACTTGCATTCCCTATTCCCTATTTTTATCTTTCCGTTCTTCACCGATGCTGGCTTTATCTTTTCCAACTCGTCAAAGCCGAGGTTCAACCCCTCATCTATTTTGTGCTTCCATAGTTTTACAAACACACTAACCTCGCCGTTCACATCAAAGAGCCTGGGGTCAATTTTGTACGCAGGCTCATAGTTCCCTATCCAGCGCACGAAAGGCAACTTTTCCACTTCCGCTTTCACATCCGCGCTCATGAACACTACGTATGTTTTCTCCGGTATGTACTCTAGAACTTCGCCGCCAAGCCTCCTTATCACATTTACCTTCTCCTGCGCATCTATTCCGTCAGTGTATATCTGTACGAGATAATATCCATTGGGCTCAGTAAGCCTCAACTCTGGCGGCGCCGGTATGTCATCCACTAGAGGGTCAAACCACCCTATCTTCAACTTTATCGTGTACGGTGTCCCCACACGCACGCCTGGTGCCCTGCTATTATCAATAGTGCCGACATTACCAACGCTTTCAGCACTAACTGGGCCTGTCATTTCCTTGAAAGCCCCAAGAAGAGCGCTTGCTGGCATTAACATTAATATTCCAACCACTATCGCATAAATACTTCTTTTACACATTTTCTACACACCTCCAACCTCTTTCTAGTCAACATAGTGCCCACGAAATGAAGATTAGGAGATAGGTGCATATATACTTTTTGGTGCAAAATTTGATTTTTGTACTATACGGAAAAATATATTTCACCACTCGTTATGCATAATATTCGTGAGAGAAAGACGGAAACCTCCAATGTGGCTATTTAAACTCAAATCTTGTGCAGCCCCTCACCTCGCAAATAATCACTGGCCTTGTGTATCGGCTTGTGAGCATCTTAAGCAAAAGGATGGGCCACGATACGTTCTTCTTAATCAATGACCAAAAATTAAGGTTTTTATCAATCTCTGAGCAACATCTCCGCCGCCCTCGCCTATATGGTCATTTGTAATTATGTCCACATCGCCAATTACGAGGGTTTTTTCCGTTTTACATCCACCGCATACATATCTAGTATCTAAGTCTGGGTTGTAACGTGCTTCTACGTCCGTGCTGTTAAGCATGCTGTCAGTGATGGCTTCTCCCCACGCACTATCCGACGCCCAAAACACAGGCTCCCCCCCTGTCACAATACAACCACAATAGAACACTAGCTTTTCCCCAGAACTATTCAATGTCATAGGCACAAATGTGCGTTGACCCAAATTGTTTATATCATCGTAAATTGTGTAATACGTTACGTTTATTCCAAATTGTTTTGATATTGCCCCAATATAGCATGGCTCGCCCATCTCCGGCGTAGTATTGTGCCCGAGTACATTTTTTCGTATATATGCTATTGCCCCAATATTTTCCGAGTAAGGCTCTGCAAACAAAACGATTTTTTTCGCCTTGGTTATTTCTCTAATCTCGTTTCCTGCATAGGAAATAAGCGGATTTGCTATAATGACCGCATCATATACCGAATAGTTTAGTGCGTTTTTGTTTGCTGTGGCATAGGTGTAAAGGCCACTCTTTGTCAGTTGCCTAGCAAATAGATAAAGCCCAGAAGCCCCGTCACTAACGCCTCTACAACCGTGAGACTCATCAATCAATATTGTTGCACGCTTTTTCTCCTCGCTGCACACAATGTATACTTTCTCACAGGAGTTTGCAGAATTAATAGAGACGTTGCCATCGCTGCGAACATAAATATTGATTGTAAGGTTTCCCAAAAAACTATCATATTCAGTTTTTCCTAGGACCTCAACGCCCCCCTCAGATACTATATGTATATCAGTTCTACTATTTATCACAACGTCAATTTTTAACGTGCTGTTCTTCTCACAGGATATTAAATCATACTGCGGTACGATTATATTTGCCTCATAGCCCTCAGCAGAATTCTTAGAGGATAGCCATTCCAAAACTTTGAGTATAAACTCTCTATTATTTCCATATTTTATTCCAATGTATTTACCGGGACCATTTTTGATCTCGTCACCATTCCACAAAAAGTGGCTGTCTGAGATGTAAATGACGCGCCCTTTGCCTCTTTCTACATAACCCGCCACAACGGCATTAGGTGGTGTGGTTGTTCCACCTGTAACTATAAGCGGCTTAGCACCTTGGCTCAGATTAACGCACCCAACACTGAAAAGGCCTATGTTGGATATTTGGAAAAAAGGACACGAAACCTTAAACCAGTACGGTCTGTTTCCAATGGTGTTATTTAAATCGTTTTCAAGAACGTAATCGATACCGTAGATTGTTACAAAGCCAAATACTCTTCCTATTTTATTTTGAAATTCGCCAATTCCGAACACGTTGTCATGTTCACTTAATATAAGCAACCCCCCACCATCTTCAACAAAATTCTCAATAGCATCTACTTCCTCATCGCTGTAATACGCATAGTGTGCAGGGATAAGGACTAGTATATCTCCCTCATAAAGAGAGGATATTGCCTCGACAAGCGGTCTTGTGGACCAAACAGGGGTATATCCATTCTCTCTCAATAAAAGGGCCAACTCGGAGTATCCTACAAGGCCCGTATCCCATAGAGACCAAACTTGTCCGTGAGACGCATCGAAGAGAACCACAGGCTTTCTAACTATATGGCTCTCCTCCATCACGTCGACCACGTTGTTTTGGCGCGGCCAAATAATTGGATAAAGTACATATGTAGCTACTAACAGCAGGCAAACTCCAACCAATAATGCAACATTTCTTCGCTTACGAAGGAGATTTGCAATAGGTTTGTTCTCAGTCATCACGCTGCCTCCAGCATGTTTACAGCGGAGCATACCCATCATACCAATGACATATCTCTTTATATATTTAATCCCAGCACACAAGTTAGCCAGCACTTTGTGCTAGCTACGTTGGTGCAACTCTGCCACCCTTATGTGAAAATATCCTCGGATAGCAGGTGATACGTATGTGACACGGCATTTTAAATTATTGGCATACACCTATTCGCGGTCTTGATTGGTGGATGCACTATAGCACTTCGCCCAGGTTGGAGGGGCCTCAATCACTCCCTCGCGGTTTCCCCGCAGTAGAACGAACCGAGGTTTCCCTCCAACTTTTAAAGCATTCATTATTGATAAGCATCCAATAGATGATTTTCGTTAGTTTTCTCGCAGCAACGATGATGGCTTTCTGTTTGCCTCTCCTCTTCGCAACCCGCCGGTAGAACTCTGTAAGATTGGTGTCGAATCTCGCGACGTGCACCTTAGTGCACTCTGTGAGAATCCAGCGCAGGTATTTTGAGCCTTCCTTAGTTATTGGGCCGTGCTTTACTCTGGTGCCCGATTGATGGGTGGATGGTACAAGGCCGGCATAAGCGCAGAGCTTTTCAGCGGAGGTAAATCTTCTAACATCGCCTATTTCTGCAAAGATCAGGCATGCTGCATATATGCCCACGCCGGGGATTGTGGTGAGCAGCCTTATCTCGGGCGTGCGCTCGTATATTTTCCTTAGCTCCCTATCAAGCTCTTTTATCTTTTCGTCCAGCATATCTATCAGCGCTACCATCCTATTTATTTTTGCTATTCCGAGGGAAAGGAGCCATTACCTGCCGCTCTTGGTATAGAGGTTTGCGAGAGGGGTTTTTATTCTGTACTTTGCGAGCTCAGCGCTCACTCTCTTTTTCCAACGTGTTCTCTTGCATACCATGTTTTTTCTCTCCCTGCATATGCTTTTCAACTCTCTTATCCATTTTTCAGGGACATATGATTGGGGCAACAGGTTTGCTCTTAGCAGGTCGGCAAGCGTTTTCGCGTCCACTTTATCCGTTTTTACTCTCGCATAAGCTATCGCCTTCGTTTTCAATGGGTGAGCAAGGTAGACCTCGTGGCCCAAGTTTTCTAGCCAGTCATAGATGGGGTCCCAGATCCCTGTGGACTCGATGGCCACTTTAATCCGCTCGGTAGATACAAAGAAAGCCTGGATTGCACGCCGGGATGTATTAATCTTCCCTTCCTTCACAATTTCCCCGCTCTCTGTCATCACAATAGCCTGACAGAAGGCTTTATGGATATCTAATCCCGCATAGAGCATATCTTTCTCACCTCTTCACATTTCATCGCAGCGTAATGCTGCGGACGACTTAACATCCTATCACGCCCATTAATACGATAAACTTTAAATACTGGCCATGGGATTAATCTACTGCACATAGATTTAATGTGGCCACAAAACCTCAAAAATAGATGGAGTGTGTATCAGGTGATAATCTGTAAGCAGCCACAATATATTGGTAGATGGTGGGGGATGACGCAGAAAAAATTAAACAAGAAAGCACCGAGCAATCACAACTCAAATGGATTTATGGATAAAATCGCGGCTTTATATCTAACCACAATGATGCTTATTTCTAATATTTTTGTATTTGTAGGCCCTATGTCGGCACTTGCAATAGGCGAAAATTATCCGCCAGATTGTCCAACTCTTGATATTTATCCCTTAACTGTAAATATAACTTCAATATCGTATAATAGGTTTACTGTCACTTGGGTTACAAAAAATGTCACTCGAGGCTACATTGAATATGCAGAAAACATCTCTGGACCTTGGACCGCAGTCTATGATTATAGAGGCGATGGGGAACGCTCAACACACTATTGTGTTGTTGATGGACTTGAAGAGAATACTACATATTATGTACGAATATTTTCCAACGGATATGCCTTTGGGAAGTCTGCACTCGGTACAGTGATCGATGGGCAGCCGTGGGTTATAAAAACCCCGTCCATTACACAACCTTATGCTGTAGCTATAACAAATATCACAATGACGGAGTTTTCTGTTTCGTGGCTTACTCCTGGACCTGTAGGCGGTTACGTATTGTTTTCGGAGAGCACAGACTTTAGCAGCGCTCAAAAAGTTTACGACGTTGATGGCAGTGATATCATTGATACAAAACACTACTGTCGAGTCACGGGCTTGTCGCCCAACACCAAATACTACATAAAGATAGTGTCCGTATATGGCAGCGAGGAAAGAGTGTACGGGACGGATAATGATGGAGCCGTAGTATTAGGTGGGAAACCATGGTCCGTGCATACTACTGATGATAGTGGAATAAAAAATGTCTACATAGAGGGACGTGTAGTAGACGCTCAGAGTCATGCCGTCTCTCGCGCGCTCGTCTATATACAAATAAGTATATACGATAAATCCGTATATAGTTATAGGCCAACATACTTCCTTTCCGAGATAACTGACGACACAGGTAAATTCTTAATTAACATTAGGGACGCAAGATACGAAGATAACAATGAACTACTTAATTGGGATCCTGCTCAAGGCATAGAATCATCATACGTACCTTACATAAATGTTTCAGTGCACGGCGCATCTGAGGGCGTTTATCCATCACCATTTTGGACTACTACCTCTGTGGATGAACTAAAGACGGGTAAGTATTTGATAGATATCGGAAATATTACACTTAAGCACTTTGTTCTAAGCGGCAAGGCAGTTCTTACAAACGGCAGCGCATTACCCGAGGGATTTGTAAACGTAATGCTGAGGTCAAAAAATACAGGCCAATATTCGGGAGTATATTCTGCATGCGTTGATGAAACTGGCAACTTTAGTGTGGATCTAACAAAAGTCACAGACAATTTAGGCTGTATATTTGACTCTGGAGTCGGCGACACGATGTATCTGAACATTATTGGTGGAATCCACGGCAGGTACCCTGTTGATGAGGAGTGGGACAACTCGTATACTCTCAAAGAGAACTCAAATCAGTTTATGGGCATTTTCGTACTTAACACCAACGTGAGTTTTGGTGTGCCCCATGATATAACTTTGTCTAACGTGGACGCTGAGGCCTTTTCAGTAAGCTGGATTACAGACTTCATAAGTGTAGGCTATGTTGTGTTTGGCTCAGACCCCTACGGGCTGCATCACGTGGTATATGATGATCGAGGCGCTGGTTTTGAGGGGTATACACATCATTGCACTGTAAATAATTTAACCAGTGGTAGGGTCTACTATTACAAAATTGTTTCCGTTGTTGATGGCGTCACCCTACATTTCGGCGATGATGGCCATGGAGGAATCGTACTTAATGGTGCCCCTTGGAGCATAGAACTACCTACACCTTACACTACACCTAAAAACGTCACAATAAGTAATATCTATGACACTTCATTTACTGTTTCTTGGTACACTGTGTCATCAGTTACTGGATATTCTGTGCTTGTGTCGAGCGATGATGGTGCTTCTTGGGAATCCTATAATGTCACAAGTATTAATAGGCATATGCATTATTGTGTCGTAGACGGACTTGAGCCTAATAGGGAGTACACTGTGAAAATATCGTATCAGGATACAGAGTACGGCCCGTGGAATGTAACCACTGCAAACACACAAGACTTACCCGAAGTTACAAACCTTGCCCCGACTGCTTTCAGCATATTTTATGTAACGACATGGCCCACCACGGTAAGACTTTTACTATCAGAAACAGCAGAGCCTTCCGACGGATGGAACTCACTCAATGGAGAAATAGAGGTTTTCTATGACTTGGCCAATAATAACTCATCTGCTGGTTCAACACTTCATTATTTTACTGTGAGTGGGCTATCACCCAACACCACCTATTACTACAAGTTGGAGATAGGCTCGGGCATTTACGGGTACGACGCGCAGAGTGGTTCTATATCCTTGAGCGGGCAGCCTTGGAGTGTTACCACGTACGATTTAAGTGCCTCACCAACTATACCGTATATAGTGTATGGCCAGACGTATAACTTACTTAGTAATGAAGACCAAAGGCCGCTAGTTGTTGTTCTTTGTTACCTCGAAAAAGACGGAGAAAACTCCTCAGTTTTATCTTCACTGCTCCGTTTAGGTGATGCTTTTGTTTTTGATATAAGTGCCTGTAGGGCTCCCAGCGGTGACCCTATGGACTACTCTAACGCTTTACTTCATATCAAACTTTGTGCTTATCCATATGGTAGTAACACCTCAACAACTACATTAACTATGTTATCTCCACAGTATGTTGGCAACTTCACGTTAAAAGGTGGCGCATTAATTCGCGGCAGTGCAATGAAATATACAAAAAACCTATTGATGAGTCCACCTGAGACATGCTTTATATATTATGGGTGTGATTCGACAACTACAGGCATGTTTATCATGACAAATGAGAGCGATTTCCTAATATCTTTAAACACACTGATAGACTTAACCACAGGGGTACGCTACGAGCCCAATGTTGGAGATAAAATATGGGTATTAGCGCGCTCCGCCGCTGGAAGTAACAACACTACATATGTGTTTAGAGGCAATTGGCCTTATGATTCTCTGGGCACAATCACGCTCAATAAAGATATCCTTATATTTTATGGACATATTAAGACTTACAACAACAAAAACTCCACAGACTGCATATTATACATTAGAATAAAGGATGACTTCGGTAATAACCTCACCACACTGCTAAGCACGTACATTGATTGTGGAGGAAATTTCACACTCTTCGTATATGAAAGCAAAAGTTATTCCCAGAACGTTTCTAGCCTATACGGAAAACAACTATGGTTGAGATTGTATGGCGGGCCTCAGGGAGTTTATCCGTATCCTCCCGGCCTATGGGAAAACACAACATATATTGTCAGCACCACACAGCCACAGAACCTTGGAGTATTTTCACTTCAAATTGGAGTATTACTAACATTTAATGGTATTGAAGGCATAATTGATCCAGGGCTGGGAGATAGACTTACACTTTATTGGGATAGAGCAATAACGTCGTTTGGAGATGTTGAATACCGCATTTATATGAGTGAGGAACCTTACAACGGCTCTTCGGATTTCCATCAGCACTTTGGTAGCCCTATAGCCACTGTTACTGATCTTCAGTATACCGTAACTAACCTTACCCTAAACAAGAGATATTACTTTGTCGTAAGGGCCGTAGATATTTATGGTGAGGACGATAACGCGAAAGTGCTCGTCGGCGTGCCCACGGACAGGCTTCCACCAAACGGTATAACAGATTTACGGGGCTTTACAGGCCCATATCACGAATCTGTGGTTCTCACATGGACTGTGCCTTCAGATAGAGGCTCTAACTATCCCCTCAGCGGATACGTAATACGATGGTCAAATAGTACAATTACGGAGAAGAACTGGAACAACTACAAAATATGCCACAACATAAGTGCGAATGTAACCCCCAGCCCTGCAGGCACTACAGAAAATATAACTGTTGAAATCAAAGATATGGCAGCCAAGGATGTGTATATAGCCGTCGCCCCTTTAGACCAGAGCAATAATGAGGGCCCTCTCTCTAATGTGATTAAAGTTAATGTCGCCGATAGAGAGCCACCACAATTTGGTGGTATCACACACGTCTCAGATTACAATGCGCCAACTGCTCCCTCTTCAGGTTCTGTTCTTCTATACTGGAACGCCGCAACTGACGACAGTAACGTGACGTATGAAATTTATTATTCTCTTGTCAATACTTCGGAATTTCCCGACCTCAAAAATGATGAGGATTTTTTCCAAAAGTACTTCGTACTCTACGATAGATTTGACAACGCCTCCTATGATAAATATTGGAACTCAGTTTTCCGAAGATTTGAGTATGTTGTTACAGGCCTTGATAACTTCAAAACATACTATTTTGTCGTGAGGGCTAAGGACCGCTATGGGAATATACAAAAAACATATGATGGTGTCAATTACTATATTCCATTCAATGCTACACCCACACGCCCACCATACCCGAGAATTGACATAGGGTCTCCGGCCTTCAAGCCAGAATATGAGATAAGCACCCTAAATAACATAACGAACAGTATTAAAATTTCAAATATAGGAGTCAAGTACGACTTTGATGATTTTATTCAGGGAAATGGCATGGGCTGGACGAATATTAATAAGGAAGAACAACCAGCACTCACGATTTCATTTGTGACAAAAGTGCCTGCATCTGCGAGAATCGAGATCTACAATGAAAGTACAGTTAAGGATGGTAAATTTATTCCGACATATGTTTTGAAAGATACTGATACAAAAAGGAAACACACCATGACCATTCCCCTCTATAAAATTTATGACTATTTGGTGGCGATAAACTTTACTGGTCAGGAGAAGAAACAAAAGATTTACTTCAGGGTGATTACAAAAGCCACTGTGAGGGGATGCAATGTCAACTACACATCACTCATCTATGAATTACCGCTCATCCCGTACAAACTGGAAAGGTGGAAATATAACTATCATAACATTGGAGGGAATGTCCTCATACCCCAGAACTCAGAAATGGCAAAGGATGTATTCGTCTACGCTAATATAACATTGGTTGATCCTCAAGAAAGAGCTTCAGCTGCAATAGATTCTAATGGTGTGATACACGTAGTATGGCAGGACTCGCTTAACAGCACTTTCTGTATAAAGTATTCATACTCAACAGACGGGGGAAATACATGGGCGGCCCCACAAATCCTGAGCAGGGAGATAAACGGATCGTGTATGAACCCCAGCATTATAGTTGACAGTGATAATAACGTTCATGTTGTGTGGCAAGGGATTAATTGGAAAGTTGAAAATACAAGTGTTATTGGCCTAAAATGGATAAGCGAGAAATCTACGCAGGGAATACCTATCACGTATAACTATATAATACCCATTTCATGCATCTACTATACGTTCAAATCCTCTGCGTCTGAAACGTTCATCAAGCCTATTATAATAAGTAATGAATCTAAGTATGCTATAAACCCCAAGATCGCCTCAGGTGGCGGCAAAGTGTTTTGTGTTTGGCAAGAATTTGAGAATGAGTGGGATGTGGCTGTGGCAGAACTTATCAATGGTGTTTGGAGCAAAACGGTATTTGATGAGCCTGGAGCGCAAATAAATCCAGACATTGTTGTAGATGAGAACGGCGTGGGGCATATAGTTTGGCAGGATAACAGATTTTACGAAAATCCCACGTCCGAAAGTAGGGTTGGTCTGTGGGAAATATACTACACAAACACGGAAGTTATGCCATCAACGAAAATTGTTGGGCCGAATCGCACAGCAATAGTTGGCACGCTGCCTGACAACCCAACGTTACGGCAACTGTATGATGCATATTTTTTCTCGTGCATGCATCCGAGAATAGCAATATCCACAGACAAAATTTGGGTTTTTTGGTCAATAAAGGGCGGATACGATATGGCGACACACGTCACGCCCGAGATGTGCAATATATCGTACTGTTGGGCAAGTAGGGGGTTAAACTATCCCGACTATCTCCTTAACACAACGTGGTCATCCTACGAAAACATTACGCCTACTATTATGACTAATACGCCAATAAACTATACAATATTTGCATACCCGACACCAATTACCATAGACGGAAACCTTACCCTTTTATGGATGGGATTTAATGACACTACACTCTGGGATATTTTATGTTCGGAGCCTACAAACTCGCAATTTGAAGATGCTACTGTGTTATTAACCGCGACAAATTCGCAATCTTTGCCTACTGCTGTAAACAGCGATAGCGGCGTGGTGTTGTTCTGGCAGGATAACAGGAACGGATCATGGGACATATACATAGGAGATCTTATACAGAATGGCAATTTGGCTCTAAGCAAGGGACACCCTCTACCATTTTGCAGCAACAATTTATCTGTAATTGTACGTTCTAACACCCTCTACCAAAAAAGCCGTAACGAACAATACATGAGCACCACACTTAATTATTATTTCCCCTCGGAATACTTCCTATGTCCGGGATATGCGTCACTTATCATATCTCCCGGGGACATTATACACATAGAGTTTTGGAATAGAACGGCCAATGCCTCCTACGATTATGCATATAGAGGAGTGCCTGACTCCCTTGGTATTGAATACCTCCCCAATATAACATTGGGGGGCAGAGAAATAGGATACTTTGGGAACGATACCACACCCCCAGAATTTGACGGGATTGACCATGTATGGATCGGGAGAGAGCCTAACACAATTTATGTAAGGTGGTATGAGGCAGCTGACAGTTCCTTGCCAATCATTTACAATTTTCATATGACTACTGTCAGACCACGGGAAAGGTTTTTAACGCGGTACGGTTATATTGATGAGCCCGCCTATAGAATGTACAAAAATGGAACAATCAGTTGGCATCGCGCATCCTACAACACCTCCATGCTTGAACTTGTGGACAGAAACGTGCCTGGAATATATCAAGTATGGCCTACGGGAACAGCGCATCATAACGCCCCATGCATTGTTGTGCGTTTCACAAAACCTATGGATGCTGCATCGACAAATATTACGATTATTCCGTCCGTTAAGGGTCAGATTGTGTGGGAAGATGCAAAAACATTAACTTATGTGTTTGAGGAGGAACTGCTAACAAACTCAACATACAGCGTAGCGGTGAGCGCACGCGATATTTATGGTATACAAATGGATAACTTCACATGGCAGTTCAAAACATACACAGAAGGAAATGGGCCTCTAATAGTGTCTACGTGGCCTATTGGAAATTGGCTAGAGAACTGCCCCACGATATTCATTAACTTTACATCGCCTATTAATATAAGCAGCATACAGAATGGTGGCATAACAATAGCCCCTGCTATCAACTATAGTATAAGTATATCAAACGACAGAAAATGTGTAGTCATACATTGCGAAGACGTACTTCCTTATGGCTCAACATACACTATCCACATGTCCACATCCATTACTGATGATAATGGCGTTCCTATGCCAACGACCTATACTGTAAACTTTTGCGTTAAGAGGAGAGAAAATATCACAGTTATGTTGAAGAATATGAATGCAAACTTAACCTATCACTTCCTAGTATTCGCCGAAGACCGCTGGGGAAACATAAATCTCTCAGGAATTAAGGATCTTAGCGACCCCGCAGATGTAGCTAGTGCGGAAAAATCAGCGATACCTGCGGGAGATACGTTACCGCCGAGATTTGATTGTGTAGATTATCCTGCGGAGTGGAGTGACCATAAAGAGCTAACAATAAACGCCACGATTTTTGATGATGTGCCTGAGAATACTGCGCCGTGGGAGAGCGGTGTTGTGGAGAGCGTTACGCTCTATTATGCCCTAAAATCCCTTGAGGGGCCATGGTACAATGGCTCTGTTTCAATGGAGCGCTCTGATTGTGATTACTACGGCAACGGGAATTACACCGCAACCATACCTGGGCAGGAGCATGCGGGCACCCTTTACATATGGATTGAAGCCGTAGACGACCTTGGTAACGCTAATAAGAGCGAGAAATACGCTATTGTGATAAGGGACCTGCTTGCTCCCGAGATTAGGGACGTAGTAGCGCATCCAAATAAGGGCGATGAGTATGTTACGGGCGAAGAAATTGTTGTGGAGGCAAGGATACTTGATAACGTTGGAGTGGATACAACAAATCCGCCAAAGGTCTGTTATTGGCTCAATTCGGGCTCGAAGAAGTATGCAGAGATGCACATATACTCGGGCGATGTGAAGGATGGTGTGTGGCGAGGTAGCATACCTCCCTTGACAGATGTTGGAACACTCCATTACTACGTGATTGCCAGTGATACATCGGGAAATGAGAACACATCAGAGCAGTACGAGGTTGAGGTGGTGGATATTAACCCACCTCAGATTTCTCACGAGCCTGTAAGTCAGGGGGAACTTGGCAAGAAGATATGCGTGTACGCTAACATAAGCGATGATGTGTGGGTTAGGGATGCTTACGTGTTTTACGTTGGAACGGATGGTGTTGAGGGGCAATGCTCAATGGAACTTGTGGATGGTGATGAGAGGGATGGCATGTACAGGGGCTATATACCAGAGCAGTACACACCTACAGACCCTGATACAAACTCGCCATTACTTGAGTATTGGATTGGTGCTGTCGACAAGTGCAATAACTGGAAGAATACCACAAAGTATTATGTGAAAATCGTATCTACGGACAAAACCCCGCCCACCATAAGGCTCACTGCGCCGACAGAGGCTAACATGGGTGAGAGCATAAACGTTACCGCTACGGTGAATGATAACCTGGCAATAAGTTTTGTGCGCTTATGGTATAAGGATGTCTATGGTGGCGTGCATAATGTCTCCATGAAGTATCTTGGAACAGAAAGAACAAAGATTGGAGACTGGTACTATGAAATTCCGCCGCAAAACGATATAGGAAAAATCACGCTCTACGCCTACACAGAGGATACAAGCCATAACGGTGCTAGATCTAGCACACAGAACATATCAATCGTGGACAGGATAGCGCCCGAGATTGAATACAACCACACAAAGGTTGCTTATTCTGATACCGATAAGCCTATTGATATATACGCCAACGTTACAGACGTAGGCACTGGCGTGTGGAAGGTAACACTCTATTATAGGCTGAGCTATGAGGTTGATTGGATAGAGATGCCCATGACAAAGACTGATAGATACCCGCACGAATACTGGGCTCAGATACCTGCCCAGCATGTGCTGGCTTCCCTTTATTATTATATTATTGCACAGGATTATGCCAACAATACAGCGTATGCTCCAGCGAAGGAGAGTTATTACACAATCACCCTTGTGGATTTGACAGAGCCCACAATTGTGCATACCCCACCACATTACGGCTTTGTTGGAGAAGATATCAAGATATACGCAAACATATCGGATAATATTGCCGTGGATATAAACAACGTCATCCTCTACTATCGCTATCCTGGGGGCTCAGACTTCCTGAGCACACCCATGGAACTCATAAGAGGGAACAAAACCGACGGTACATACTTGGGGGTTATCCCAGCACCGAGCGATGACGGCTACCTGCACTATTACATCATAGCCAAGGATGAGAGCGGTAACACTGCGATGTGGAGGAACGCTTCCTCGCCTTACCCGCTCGAGGTGCTGAGGAGAAACACAATCTCGGTCTCATGCTCCGATTTATCCCCAACGTATGTTTTCAGGTCTGAAAAGGTATTAATGGCTGCGCTCAGGTTTAGCATAGACAGGGATTACGGTTATCTAAATGCTATTTCTATAAAGTTTGATGGGGATTATGCTGGGGATGTTGTGCTTGTTGACTTCTACCTAGACAACGACAACCTAGCGCTAGATAACGGGGACGAGTTTGTAGGCTCTGCCACATGGGCGGGCGATGTTGCAAAGTGTTATGTGAGGCACGAGAATGATACAAAGATTGAGGTGAGAGAGGGCAGAGATGTGTACATACTCGTTGTATACCATATAGGAAGCGAGGCAACAATTGGCAATAGCGTGGGTGGGCTTGTTCCCAACGAGTCATATATTGAGGTGGACTTTCCAGACATCGTATCCCTGAGTGCAAGCCTGAGATTTGGACCCTCAACAATTGAAAAAGCGCCTTGCATTGCTTACAACAGCCCAGCAGATGGAAGCGTTGATGTGGGCGTGGACGAGGGTGTTGTTGTGGAGTTTAGCAAGCCCATGGATAGAAGAAGTGTTGAAAATAACTTTGAGTTATTAGAAGATGGGCGTTCAAGGGTACAGGGGACTTTCAACTGGGAGGATGACTATCGCATGGTTTTCGTTCCATCCTCGCTAAAGTACTCCACACATTATGTGGCAAGAATCATGGGCGGAAGCAATGGAGCGATGGACCAACAGGGGATAGGACTCGATACCGATAGCGATGGATTTCCAGACAATGGCTATTACACCTTCTCCTTCTACACCGAAAGAAATCCGCTCCCGTACGTTGTTAGTGTAAGCCCAGGAGGCAGGGGCTATGTTGAGGAAAATGTTCCCGTGGACACGGAAATAGTTGTGGAGTTCAGCGAGCCTATGAACACGTACAGTGCTGAGAACGCACTTGAGATTAATGGAAGAGCACCCGATGGATGGTTTAGATGGGATGGTAACACGATGATTTTCACGCCTTCAACACCCCTTGACTATCAGACCGAGTATACGGTTAGGGTCAAAGCCACAGCCAAAGACCTCGACGGCGCCTACCTTGACGGAAATGGTGATGGATACTCGATAGGCGATGAAGAGGATGACTATGTCTGGTCATTCATTACTGAGAAGGCTCCAGACACAAATGGACCCGTTATTACTTCAATTGAAGCCTCACCAAACCCGACAGAAAACGCCACATACATCACACTGAACGTTACTGCTAGCGATGAAAACAGCGGCGGGAACGGTATCACGGATATCATATACTATTATTACACGCTGGAGCATGTAAACGTCTCGGGCCATTTATCGCCGACAGATGGCGCTTATGGCGATTCTGTGGAGTGTGCAACGACCACTATAAACATTGAGGACTGGGTTGACGGATATGCCTATCGCATTTATGTGAGGGCAAAGGATGAACTCGGAAACTGGGGACCACGCTCCTATGTTGATGTTTTTGTTTCCGACTACACGCCCCCAGAATTTAATGGCCTCTGCATAGCACAAAACACCAAAATGGGCGGCGAAGTATTCCTTGAATGGGACCCCGCCACAGACCCAAGCACCCCAATTTCTTACACAATCTTCGGCTCAACAAACATCAACTACGTGTTCTCTAACCC
>QMTG01000009.1 GCA_003649915.1 Thermoplasmata archaeon | reverse complement strand
TCCTTACTTTTTATTAATTTTGTTAGCCCGTTGCCCGCAATTTCGGATAACGCTATATATACGAAGTCCACGAAAATTGGTAGAGTAGTAGCCTATTGTGTTTCCTCCTCGCCTTTCTTTTCCTCATCCTCGACTGCTTGCTCTGCTTGCGTCTCCTCGCCTTTCTTTTCCTCAATCTCTGCCTTCTTTTCTTCAATCTTCTCCGTTAGGGTCGCCAATCCCTTTTCCAACTCATCAAGGAGGCGGTCAATCTCCTCATCAATTTCCTCTTTCTCGATCTTTTCTTTAAGCATATCAATACTGCTTTCGCTACCCTTTACTTCTCCTCGCAGTTCCTCAAGAAGGCTGAGAACAGCACTTTTGTCCTTCTCGCTCTTAATTTTTTCCCTCAACTCCTTCAGTATATCTTCAACGCTTCTCTTCTTCTGCTTGGCTTTCAGCATAAAATACGTGAGTATTGTGGCTATCCAGCCGCTGACTATCAGAAATATTAGTACCGCCACCCACGCCCATCTTTCCTTATCTGCCAGTTCCCACATGTCCGAGCACCAGTTGTGTAATAGAATGGGCACGTATAAAGTTTTCGTCATTTTTTATTTTTGAAGTCGTAGTCATCGAGCCTTGCAATGCCAATAATTCATATATGAGCGTTTGATTTAAAAAGCATAGCCATATACCAGAGCATTAAGGGGCAGGAGAAATGGCTGGTAAGGCTACCAATGCATACCTGAGGTTGCTGAGACCTTTCACCCTATTACCGCCCTTTGTCGTAACAGTAGCAGGGGGTATGATGGCAATAGGCTATTACTCCTTAGAAATAAGCCAATACATTATTCCCATAATTCTTACAGGCCTAGTAATGGCCATGATAAACGGTGCGAGTAACGCTCTAAATCAAGTGTTTGATGTGGATATAGACAGGATAAACAAGCCCTACAGGCCTATACCAAGGGGAGATATTGGGATAAGAGACGCCCTAGCCTTTTCCTTGGTGCTCTATGCTGTCTGCATACTATCATCCCTTTACATATCCCCGAGGGCTTTTATATTTGCGTTAATGTTTGCATCGCTAACCATACTTTATTCCGTGCCACCAATAAGGCTAAAGCAAAGGCTCTGGGCATCAAACATAACAATAGCCACAGCCAGAAGTTACATGCTACTCCTAGCAGGCTGGTGTGCAGTGCCCGCAGCATCGATAATGGCGATGCCAATATGGTACGTTGGAGTAATACTTTTCATATTCCTAGTTGGGGCATCGGCAACGAAAGACTTCACGGACATTGAGGGCGATAAGGCTCATGGAATGAAAACCCTACCCGCGGTTTACGGGGCTAAAAGGGCTGTGCTTCTCATAAGCCCCTTCTTTGTCCTGCCATACCTCTTAATACCCGTGGGCACGGTCATGTCGTGGCTTCCGTTAGCATCACTGCAATTAACACCGATGATTGTCTGGGCCTTCTACGCAGTCATGGTTCTGGGCGAATGTGCAACGGTTCCTGGCAAAAAATTCGAGAACTCACCAATGTGGGTGCATATGTATCTCATGATGATGGCCCTTGCCATAGGATTTGCTCTTGTGTTTTTGTTCGGGTAGAGCCCTTAGTCAATCATTTATCCATGAGCAGGTATTCCTTAGCAACACTAATCCCCTTTCCACCATGCGCACATCGAACAATCAAATTCAATTCAGAAATCTCTTATAAACATTCCGAGGCGCAATTTTTTTACTACACAATATAATAGCGAAGCGAGATGAAAGTTTACGTTGTGGACAATGGTGGCCAGTGGACCCATCGGGAGTGGCGAGTTCTCAAGTATTTGGGTGCTGAGGCTGAGATAGTCCCAAACACTACGCCTTTGGAAAAAATAGATTCTGATGCCCTTGTTCTATCCGGGGGTGCGCCTAGGATATCGTTTGAGGAGGCAAAACTTGGAAACACGAGCCAGTATTTGGACGAATTGGATATTCCAATCCTTGGAATATGTGTGGGCTGCCAGTACATTGCGGTGCACTTTGGTGGAAGTGCTGGGCCTGCCAACGTGCCCGAGTTTGGTAGAACGCTGATATTTGTGGATGAAGAGGATGAGTTATTTGCCGGGCTGCCAAACAAATTCAATGCGTGGGAATCCCACAATGACGAGATAAAGGTACTGCCTGAGTGCATTGTCAGGCTTGCACATTCCGAGAACTGCGCATATCAGGCGATAAAGCACAAAAGCAAGCCAATATACGGGGTTCAATTTCACCCCGAGGTTGAGCACACAGAGCACGGATATAGGATATTTGAGAATTTTTTAGATGTAGTCAGGCGATAAAATAATATACGGAACTGAGAATACCTACGCCATGGTAAAACTGCGGGATGCATATTGTCCCGATTGCGGGCTAAAGATAAAGGTTGATGTGGAAAATGCAAAGTTTCCGATAATGTGCCCAAACTGCGGTTCTACGCTCATAATATCTGAAAAGACGGAAGAGAAGGAAAAGGCAGAGCATGAAGGCGTACAAGCATCAGCGCAGATCCCTCAGCAAGTGCCTCCCCAGCCCGTATACTTTCCTCATTATCCTCCCCCTTATCATCCGATAGAGTATGTTGAGAAGCGATACCAGTTGAGCGATAGGCAGTTGAGATTGACAGTGGCGGTGCTGTTGGCAGTGGCCGGGTTTTTGGGAATAGTTTTCTATGCGTCCTTTTTTCTATATTCCACAATAAATGGCGAGATATTTAAGGAAATAACAACAAATATAGGGGCGCTCAGGCTGAGTTTTTCCATAATAATGCTAGTATCTTCTATAATCTCGATTATAGGCGCAAAAAAGGCAAAGGACGGAAGTTATCTCTGGGCAGTGCTGTCATCAATCTGTGCAATCTTATCCTTCGGCTACGGTATAGGAAGTGTTCTAGGAATAGTATCCCTGTACCTATCAATAACAAGGGCCAGTTGCTTCCCAACAGGCTAACCTGCACCAAGCAATTTATCAACCATCCAGTCGGGATTAAACTCCATAAACTCTTCGTATTCTTGACCAATGCTCACAAAAAATATTGGTTTCTTGATTACCCATGATATTGAAAGGACTGCGCCGCCCTTAACATCAGCATCCAACTTGGTCAGTATTATTCCATCCACGCCAATAGCGTTGTTGAACATTCTTGCCTGCTCCACGGCATCATTGCCCGTTAGTGCATCCCCAACAAATACAGTAATATGAGGTCGCGCAACCCTCTTTATCTTCGCCAACTCGTCCATGAGGTTGCGGTTTGTCTGCATCCTGCCAGCGGTATCAATGAGCACGAAGTCTTTCCCCCTAGCCCTTGCATGCTCCACAGCATCATAAGCCACCGCCGCAGGGTCTGCACCTGCTCTGTGCTTAATCACCCTGATTCCAAGCCTTTTACCGTGCTCTTCTATTTGCTCAATGGCTCCTGCACGAAATGTATCTGAGGCGGCAAATACTGATGAATACCCATGCCTTTGCAGGTAATACGCAACCTTTGCAATAGTTGTGGTCTTTCCAGTTCCATTAACACCCACAAAGAGCACAACACGGGGGCTCGGAAAGCGTAATGCGATATCTAAGAACTTTCCCGAATACTTGCCAAGAATTCTTAAAATCTCGTTTCTTATCACAAACTCTACAGCCTTCTCTGGGGCGATTCCTCTTTTAATCTTGCCAGAAAGTATTTCATCCCTGATACCGTTCAAAATCTCTGTTATGACCTCATGAGCCACATCAGCCTGTATAAGTTCAACCTCTATATCCCACAACAGGGAATCAAGTTTGCTCTCCCTTATCCTATACCCCTTATCACCGAGAACCTCGCCGTATTCCACACCAATCTTTTTCCTGAACAGAGCCAATACTACTGTCCCCCTGCAGAACGATAGACCTCCTCAATCTTTGCAGAAACTCTCTCCGCCTCTTTCTGAAGCGCCCTAATCTTCTCTTGCACACTCTTCTCCGCCTCTTTGAGAGCCTCTATCCTCTTATCTAATCTCTTTACGCAATCCTCAACGCTCTCCTCCACAAATACCCCACTGCCTATGGAAACAATGGCTGTTTTTGTATCCCTAAGCCCGCCCCTAACATAAGCAGCGCCGCCGATTGGAATAAGTATGTCGTTATTTTCTCCAGCCTTTGCACAATTCTGTAGTGTCAACTTTGCAAGCATAAGATTTTCAATATTTGCCCTTACAACCTCAAGGTCTTTTGCCAGCGCTTCTGCCTGCGCTTTATATGCTTCGAGAGCCACAACATACCTCTCAATCTCGCTTCCCTTCTCCATGCTCCTCCCTCTCAACCAAATATTTTACCAGCGGGTCCTCAATGTCTTCTAACGCCAGACTGCTAACCTCCCTGATAACGATATCCCTTCGCTTAACTCTGTGCCTGCTGCCAAACACTGAGTATATGTACTCAAGTGCGTCTTCCTCACTATTTGCGGCCACTTCCTTTGAAAATTTCTGCCATCTTTCTCCCATTTTGAACTCGCCGTGCACCCTGAAAGCCTTCATGCCCTGCCTAAGTGCAAGCACGAATATAAATTTAAGGGATGAGAACCAAATAAAGATTTAATACGCTGCCATAATATTTGGGCGGGATGCACGAGATAGTGGCGGTAGGCGCAGACGTGTTTGAGGCTAACAGAAAACTGGCGGAAAAAAACCGCAGACTGTTCGAGAAATACGGAGTCAGGGCTTTTGATATCATGGGCGCAATAGGCTCAGGGAAGACCACCTTGATACTGAGGGCGAGCAAACTGCTCGCCGAGATGGGATACAGTGTTGGTGCGATAGCAGGCGATGTTGCAGGTGATGATGATTATCGCATCTTTCGCCACGCTGGGCTCGTAGCCGAGAACATAAACACTGGCAAGGAGTGCCATCTTGATGCTCACTACATCAGCCACGCCCTCGAAAAAATGGATCTAAGCGCTATAGATGTGCTTTTCATAGAGAACGTTGGAAACCTAGTATGCCCTGCGGACTTCCCCCTAGGCACGGAAAAGCGTGTAGTTGTTGTATCTGTTACCGAAGGAGAGGATATGGTCAGAAAGCATCCTGTGATTTTTGGCACTGCGGATATCGGCGTACTAAACAAGGTGGACCTTGCACATCTCATGGGGGTGAGCATTGAGAGGATAGCAGAGGATTATAGGAGAATAACAGGGAAAGAAATGATAATGACGGATGCGAAGAGTGGAAAAGGGATTGACATCTTCATAGAACACCTGCTCGGCAGAAAGCAATAGCCCCCTATGCCCTAAGCACAGCCTCCTCATACGCCACTATAACCTCGCTCACAACGGTCCACACCGTGAGCATGCCCGGGTATATTGATACAATATCGGTGGCGTAATCGTATACAGGGCTGTAATAATCCCCCTTTGGAAAACCGCCAACAATGCAGCATATGTTTTTACAATCCCTGTAATTGCTAAAATATTCAAACAAACTCACCCTCTCACCGTTTGGGGAAAGCACGAGAACCCTGTCCGCGTTTATATCCACCATTAATTTGCCAAAGTCCACGTTTTTTCGAAGCCTAAGCAGTGGCATCTTCTCACTCGGTATTATCTCCCTCTCAAACAGGTCTTCAATCAGCCCTACAAACCTGTGATACCCTTTTGGGAGTTTAGTTCTCGGGCTTACAGTGATCAGGTCCCTATTCCTCGTATAAACAAGCGTTTTCAGCATCCCCTCCTTGTTCAGTATGGAATCTAGGCATAAAAGCATGAACATGTGCACAATGTCGGGTCTTCCCCTGCGCTCCCAGTCATCTAACACTTTCATGGCTGCATGATGGAAACTACTATCCAGGAGTATTTTGTTCGTCTTCTTTCCTCTCTTTCTAGCATACTTGGCAATCACAGGATGCCCTCTTATCCTCTCAGGCACGATTTCAAGCTCTGCGTCGGCAAGGAGCATGGTTAACATATCATCACACCTAACTAATTATTTCATCGAGCATGTTCAGGGCAATGGCGTTTTTAATCTCCCTAGCAATCCTCCTCCCCATAGACATGTCCTTCTCAATCATCTCGGTGTAGGGTGAGCCGCCAATGTAAAGGTTTGTGCCCGCAACAATACGCGCCGATATTTCAAAAACTCTGAACTCTAACTCATCCGTGACTATGCTTTCGAGGCAGAAAGGGCCAATCATGCCGCCAAATAACTCAAACGATTTTTCAACCACTGATGCCCCCATCTCAAAAACTCTCTCTAGCAATGATTCCCTTATCACCACAGGAACGTTTCCCGTTACAACAAAGGACGGGAAAAGCCCGTATTTCTTTAGTTCCTCCTGTGAGCCTAACTTGTACATTTCATCTATGTTTGATTCGTCCCTGCGGTCAATGCCCATGAGATATAGGCTTCCCCTGCTCAGCCTGTAGCCGGAGTTATCTATCGGCGAGTAAAAGTAGTGCAGGTAATATCTAGTGCCAAGTATGTACTCCTGTATTGTGTATTTCTTTGTATAATCTATGCCTATCTTAAACTCTGCATAGTCCTTTGCTATAAAAAAGCCCTTACCCCCCTTAGCCCCATCGTACTTGACAAGCACTGGAAAGTTGATCTTCTCAGGGCTCTCAATCTTCCTCGGCATCTTTATCCCTGCACTTTCCAGCCATAGTCTTTCCTTATCCCTGTCACTTTCCCACTCCAGCACCCTTCGATTTCCAAACGTCGGCACCCTGAATTCCATGAAATTTTTGTGACCAAGGTATTCAACAAATGAGCCGTGGGGGACTACAATAGCATTCCTTTCTATAAGTTCGTCCTCAATATCCATGATTTCCTCATAACTGTCCACAATTATGAACTCGTCGGGCTTTGCCAGGGGGAAAGCATCGTAAAACCTAGGCTTCTTGCTAATGGCAATGCCTATTGTCTTAAATCCCTCAACCCGCGCACCATGAAAAATCTGAAGACTGCTGTGGGAGCACACAGTAGCAATTCTTATATCCTTTTTATCGTATTCTTCCACAATTCGCATTATCTCTTCCTTTGAAACGGCAGCCATGTAATAATGATAATGTAATCCTATTAAACCCTTTCGGTTGTGGACAAGCATATCACTCAATATACGCAATAACAGCATTGCTTGATGTGATGGCACACATTCATATATGATGAAAAAGTATATTAAGCAAAAAATTAAAAACTAAAAAGCATGCGTGCCGCCAATAATGGGGGAACTGTGCTCTTTATTCACCCCATGAATGATGAGGAAAAATCCCACATCATGTGCCCTCCATACTGGGTTCCAATATTGAAAGCATTGACCCCTGGCCGCTGGAAAACTTTGTATATAAATACCGGGTTTGAAAGAGTGAGCAATTCCGCCCTCCAGAACTCAGACATTGTTGCCATGTCAATTTACACATCAGCAGCGCCAAAGGCGTATGAGATTGCTAGGAGAGCGATGGAGAGTGGAGCATACGTAGTTCTCGGTGGGATACACACCTTTTTATTTCCAGAAGAGGCACTTGAAAACGCCCATACGATAATGGTTGGGGAAGGCGAGGGAATGTGGCGCGAGTTTCTAAGAGACTATGAGGAGGGATCACCGAAAAAAGTTTATGTTGGGGGATTGTCGAGCCTGAAAGGTTTGTTGTGCCCGATTTCTCAATAACAAACAAGTATCTGTACCATTTCAGGGTTTTTATTGAAACAATGCGTGGCTGCCCGTTCAATTGCGCATTCTGCACTGCAACATTGTACAGCGGATCCAAGTATAGATATATGCCTGAGGGCGTGCTTCGAGGTACGATAGAAAAGTGGTGCTTGCGCAGAATCATGCCTATAAGGCTTGCAAATACAAACTTGGTGGCTGATCACGATAAAACTGCGAGGGTGCTTAATATACTCAAAGAGTATGATATTAGGTGGTGGAGCGCCTGTAGCACGAACATTGTGGAACATGAAGACCTTATTAAGCTCTCTGCGGATGCTGGTGCTATACACCTCCAGTTTGGTTTTGAGAGCGTGGATGAAGGCACGCTCGCATACATAAACAAGAGGCAGAATGTGGTCAAAAAGTACAAACTGCTTGTCAAAAAAATGCACGATTACGGAATATCTGTAGGTGGGAATTTCATATTCGGCTTTGATACTGACACACCAGAGATATTTAAGAGGACGGAGGAGTTTGTAAATGACACAGACATAGATATTTTACTGTATGGCATGCTTGTACCATTTCCTGGGACAAGGATATTCGACCAGTATCATGCAGAGGGTAGAATATTGACCTATAATTGGGCAAAGTACAATGCACAGCATCTTGTGTATGAGCCGAAAAATATGACTAGAGAGCAATTGATAAACGGAATTGCAGAATTGTACGACAACACTTATTCGCCTAGCAGAATACTGAAGAGGTTCTCATATGCAAGAAGCGCGTATGATGCGATAATGAATGCTTCTATGGGCGTGGTTGCACACATTGGCAGGCACTTCCTATATAGCCTTATGAAGGGGACAATAGATGAGAGTTTTGATGAAGACAGCGCTTATGTGATGAAAAGACCACCAAATAAAAGTTTTGAAAGAGTAAGGCGAATGGCTCACAGCATGAAAATGCAAACTTAAAATAACTCTATGCAATTGCGTCATGGAGGGATAAGATATGATTATGGCAAACATGACAATGGAGGAGTTCAAGAAGGCAATGGAAGATGGCAGACCCGTAATAATACCCGTAGGTGCTGTGGAAGCGCACGGTAATCATTTACCCCTTGCAACCGATACCATACAGCCCGAGCAAATTGCTATGGAGGTTGCTGAGCGCATAGGCGCAGTTGTTGCGCCCACCGTGAACTACGGTGTCTGCAAATCGCTAAAGAACTTTCCGGGCACGATATCTTTGAGTTTTGACACTATGCGCGCGCTGATGCGCGAGATAATTGAGGGGTTTGTACAACACGGTGCCAAGAAGATCATGGTGATATCTGGGCACGCAGGGCAAAGCCACATGATTGCCCTCCGTGAGGCAGCCTATGATGTTGTGGAAAGGCATGATGTGAGAGTAATGGTTTTTTCCGACTACGACATAGCCTACATGTACAGGGGAAAACTTGTTCCTGAGGATGATGGTCATGCTGGAACGCTGGAAACATCCCGTGTTTTAGCAATCATGCCGCAGTGGAATAAAAAACTGCCTGGGGAAAACGTTCCTGAGTATCCAAAGTTCGAGGTTGTGAGAGAGTTTGAGCGCTATTTTCCGAACTGCTACAGGGGCGACCCGTCCAAGGCAAGCGCGGAACTGGGCAAGAAAATAAATGAGATGATTGTCGAGCATATTGTGGATATGGTGAGGGAGAGATGGAGGATTTGAAAAGGATTGCGGGAGAGGCAGCCGCATCCCTGGTCAATGACGGAATGGTAATAGGGCTTGGCACGGGCAGCACCGTAAGGTATGCGATACTTGAGATTGGCAGAAGAGTAAAGGAAGGTATGGAAATAGTTGGTATCCCCACGTCCAAGGCTACAGAGCAGCTGGCGCGCTCGTTAGGCATTCCACTAGGAACACTGGAGGATTATGAGGAGATTGACCTGACAATAGACGGTGCGGATGAGGTTGATGAAGACCTGGACCTGATAAAGGGACGTGGAGGGGCGCTTTTTCGCGAAAAGGTTGTGGCTAAGTCATCACAAAATGTTGTTATTGTTGTTGATGAGGGAAAACTTGTTCCCACGCTGGGCACAAAAGCCCCATTGCCTGTAGAGGTAGTGCCCTTCTCAGTCCCCTATTGCATGCGGAAGATAAAAAAACTCGGAATAAAGCCCAAACTGCGCATGAGTGATGGTCATCCATATATAACGGATAATGGAAACAACATACTGGACTGTGATGCGGGCCCTATAGTGGATAAGGTGGGCATGGAAAAAAGCCTTAAGGAAATCACGGGTGTTGTAGAAAGCGGACTATTCATAGGAATTGCTAGGCGTGTGTATGTTGGAACCAAGGGCGGGCTCAAGATATTAGAAAGGGAGTGAATTTAGGGCAAAAATGAGCAAAAAACACTCATATGTGCTATACGTGACTAGATATGCTAAGCACATGATACCGCGCTTTATTTGCGCATTTTTTACACATGCCCAATTTTTTTTACACATAATGACGCATAACGATTTTTATATATGGCACTGTAAAACGCATATACTAACGCTTAAAACCCTCACTGAGCATTATAGCAAAACTTTTGCCTCATTTGTTTAGCACGAGTGGATGCGCCCTTTAGCGCTCTCAGCCCAATATATCTTATTCCTGATACGCTCTCATCTGTTTTATTGTCAATATGCTACAGAACAAGCCTCTTTATTTTGTCTATGTTTGCCTTGATATCCCTAATTCTTCGCTCCTCCTCCCTCTCAATGTTCTTAATGAAATCCTCAACACTTGAAGCCAGCGAATAAGCGTGCACGGGTCTGCCCTTCCCCTCCTTCTTTATATCTCTCTTTTTCACCCAGCCTTTATCGCGCAGATAGCGCATCGCTATGGAGACCTCAGGCTGCCTAAGCCCTGTGCCACGCTCAATGTCCATGGACTTAGCCTCGCCGTTTATTATTATATACGCCAGGCACTTTGCCACATTCTTTGGCACTCTTGCCTTTATTAGCGCATCCACCAGCTGGTCATATTTGCTTATCCTAGCCATTTTTCACGCCTCCATTTGGTGCATCAATATACACGCCTCTGATATATTATATTCTAAATATGATTGCTAAAGAGTATAAAATATTTTCGCCTTAATTATCCGAGGTTTTCAAGAATCGCGTACTAAAATGCTACTCGCTACGGTACTTTCTTATGAGTTTAAATTTTATTTTTGTCATAATAGTTGAACCTTTTATATCGCCATAAATCGATGATAACTCTCTTATGAGTTCGTCTCTGGATGAGAAGCCGTCATTGTACGCGTCTTCATCGCTCAAATCGCTAAACCTGACATAGATGACATCCGTTATTATCGCAAACCCCAAGTGCTCGCCTCCGCATGTCAGTTCCACAACTTCGCCCTTCTTGAACGCCCTCCTGCCCATGCGTATGGTCATCTTCTTTTTTCCGCTCAAGACCTTATCTTTATATCTTTCTGCCATATCTATTGATTTCATCATCAACCCCCTTGCACCAGAACTTTATCAACTTTTTCATTATATCCTTTAACCAAATCATTGTGTAGACCACACCTTTGCCCAGATATTTGGCGGTATCGTCCCAGCTCTTGCACTGCAAAACCCTCATTATGAGAAGAAGTTCCTCCTTTGTACTTAGATTTGGCCTTTTCTTTGACAGAAAATAGGCTCTGACGAAGGGAAGCACAGCATCCCTCGAAACAACGTAGTTCATCGTCCCCCAAGCGTGTGCAATCGCTCTCTTCAATACAACATCGTCAACCTCTACTCTATAATCCTTGCACGGGTGCGGATGGAAGAGCAGTCTAATAATTCTCGGATCAACATTCTGCAACGGGTCTGGGAGGTGCTCTATGGTTCTCTCTATAAAACCCCTGCGCAGCCATTCCATTTTTTCATTAAGCCTGCGGCTAAGCGCCTTTATCATCACTACCGAGTGCTCTCCACTCACAGGGTTTGGATTGGGCGATATGTGTATCGCAACATACCCGTTCTTTTTCCAGAAGTTTATGAGGTCGACCGACGCCCCAAATGATGCACCAACATAATCAAACCCCTTTTCTTTCAATTCTGCATTCAGCATGTTAAGCATTTTGGTTCCAAGCCCACGTCTATGGCAGCAGGGATGGGTTGCAATCCTAACTATGCGAGCACCTTTCATTCTTGCAAGATGGGGGTCACGATAGTATTTGATAAAGCAGTCAGGTATGAGGTTGCCCGGTGGCGTCCATCCAGCGTATATTTTTTCGATAGTATCGTTCTCAAGCAATCCCTCCCACGCAATCTGGACGGAGTTGAGCACAGTATTGCCAGCCCTCAAATATCTGATTTCCTGGTTCGGGCCGTCAAGTATTATTCCCAAATCATTCGGGTTATTCCTGTAATGTGCCATAACAAAAACTCCAAAGTATCTCCTAAATATATTCTCATCACTGAATAATAGTGTCGAGGCTTTTCCTCCCTCATAAACAAGGTTATCAATGTTCTCAGTCACATCTCCAGGTTCTGCATCCAGCATTAGGCATCTGAATTGCCAACGCTCTATAGGGTCATTCTCGTTATACCTTATTGGCTCAGTCAATTCTCGAATTATATGTGGTAGTGTGCTCTTGCTAAGTCTCTCCATAAACCTTATCGAGAAACTCCTTCCTGCTCCCTCATATCCATGAATTGTTGAAGAAAAAATGGACATGTTGGCGGTGTTTGCAATCCTGAGCAAGATACTATACGGTATTGATGCAGCCTCATCAACAACAACTATATGAAAATTGGGTGCCATTTCTGCAGCCTCAATTGGCTCCATAAACACATAAGATCCCCAAGACCCTGACAATTTTTTGCCGTTGCTTTCTATCCTATACTTAAGACCCAGTTTCTCCATTCCAATGTGTATAAATCTAAAAACCTCTCCAGCCATTTTAAAATCTGGGGCCGTTATACACCCATAAACTTCTTCATTCCTGCCCAATACATGAGCAAGACCTGCAAGACATAATCCAATTACAGAGGATTTTCCCCTGCCCCTATCTGCGATTAGCAGGTACGCCCTCGCCATACCGCTCATGACCCTTTCAAACTCCTTCATAGCAATAACCTGATCTTGTGTCAAGCACGCATCATACAATGCTAAGGGAAGCATATGCCTTGTCGGGATTTTTTTCTCCCTTCTTCTACGCCTCTCAGACCGATAAAAGCCTTCCTTCACAATATCCGTGCCATCAATAATGCACACGCCATCTGCCTCTACCAAAGACCTATACACCCATCTGGAAAAATTTCTGCCCAAATCTTTTATTCTGTACGGCGGGGTGAGCATCTCTCTATGAAATAGGTCATATCTTTTCAGAAACCTACCAAGGGGTGGAAATAGTGCTATGATTAGCCCACCACCAGAAACAACACCTACAGCTTTGCCTAGGTCATTAGGAACGAGATTTTCTGCAAAATCCATCACCATGTTTGGGTAAGTTCTTCCCATAATTTTTTCACACTCTTTTAGCGAGATAAACTCACCCCTAGGCTTCTCAATGCCGTCAACGCTCCATTTATCCTCTGGAATTAAGCCCAAGAAAGTCTCACCCATTGTGCTAAAGAGATCACTGACCCACCCCCATGCCCTTCGCCTGTGATCAAACACAGCGATCATTCTCCTCTCATGGTATCTTCTAGCCTCATCCTTAAGCCTCATGGCGTGCTCCAGCAGTTCTCCGTACTCTTCATTCACTTGCCTCACCCACCACGCCTTACGCCTTCAAAATCTCGTATTGAAAAAATTTATTAATTATAAAGTTCTTCCCCTTATTAAATGCTCAGTAAGGTGATACACACAGAGGGGTGTATTGAGCATGCGCGTACCTCAGGGAAGAACACTAAAGACTGTATTTGGCGGGTATGATAGTATAAAATCGCTCATTGACGAGGTCAGGGAAAAAGCAATGGATGGTTTCATCAAAACGAGTGTTGTAAATGATGACAGGATATGCGAGGGTGTGATAATGTTTGATAAGGGGGGTGTTTGCCTGTCCTATCACTCCTGCGGAAGCGAGCTTTCAGGAATAGATGCTGTGGAGAGAACACTCTACGATGCATTGCACGAAGATTGTATAATAGAGATTCACACATACTCCTATAGTTCCTCGAGTTTGAGTGCAAAGTATATTGCGAATAAAAATCCAAAGTATGCAATAGTTATGGATTTTGAAGGCTTGGAGGAGACCCTAGAGAGGGTAAAGGCCAGATTTGAGGAGGAACAGGCTGTGGGTATATCGGGAATGGAAAAAGGTATTACTCCCATGCCCAAGCCTGTGGCTGAGGAGAGAACTCCTATGGTCTATGATAGGGATGAGGAAATAAGGAGGTTGAGGGAGGAACTGGAGCGTATAAAAATGGGTAGTGTAGCGCTCATAAGGCATTTAACAGCAAGCAAGGAGTTGTCTGAGGAGGATATACTTGCACTTGCTCAGAAAAAGGTTGAGGAGATAAAGATTGAGGAGGAAAAGGCGGCACTTAAACGGAAAGAGGAAGAACTCAAGGAATACGAGGAGGAGTTGCGCCATAAGGAGGAAGAGTTGCGCAGGCGAGAGATGGAGATCGAGGCGATGGACAGAGAGCTTAGGGCAACGGCAGATGCTCTCAAGGCTGAGAGGGAAGAATTGAACAAGATATGGAGAAGGCTTGAAGAGGAGACGAAAAAGATCGAGGATGGGTGGAAGAAGCTGAGGGCGCAGATGGACGAGTATGTTGAGAAGGAAAAGGATCTGGCGAAAAAGAGAAAGGAGATTGAGATAAAGGTGGAAAAGCTCGAAGAAATGCGTGAGGAGTTGCGAAGGAGGGAGGAAGATATAAGGGCTGAGAGGAAGAGGCTGGATAGTGAGCAGAAGAGGCTGGAGAAAAGGAGGGAAGAACTGGACAGGGTTATTGAGGGTATTGAGAAGGAGAGGGAGAAACTGAGGGCTGAAAGGGATGAAATATCAAGAATGAAGAAGGATATTGAGGATGAAAAAAAGAGGATTGCAGATGAGAAGAAGGAGTTGGAGGGGCTTAAAGTTCTTGAGAAAAAGCTCAGAGAGGAAGAAGAGAGGCTGAAAGAGGAGAGAGGGCTGTTGGAGGAGGAAAAGAAGGCCCTTGAGAGCGAGAAAAATAAACTAAGGGCTGAAAGAGAGGCGATAAAGGCTGAGAGAAAAAGGCTCAGGGATTTGGCAAAAAGGCTTGAGGCTGAGAGAAAAAGCCTTGAGGAGGAAAGGGAGAATGTGGAGAGCGCAAGAAAAGATGTAGAGGCGGAGAAGAAAAAGGTTGATAAAGAGAGGAAGAGAGTGGAATCCCTCAGCAAGAAACTTGCCGAGGAGAGGGCGTACATTGAGGAGAAGAGCAAGGAAGTCGAGACCCGTGAAAAAAACGTTGCAAGGCTTGAGGAAGAGCTGAAAGCACGGTTGGCAGAGGTTGAAGAGAGGTGGGCAGAGGTTGAGGAGGCTAGGAAAAGAATTGAAGAGCGGGAGAGCGAGTTTGAGGAGCACATGAAGGAAAGGGAGGAGGAGATTAAGAGAAGGGAGAAAGAACTTGAAAGCATGCGTGAGGCGCTTGAGAGAAAAGAGGCAGAGATTAAGGGAAAGGAAAAAGGGCTTGCTGAAAGGGAGAAAGAACTCAAGAGAGAGATTGCAGAGATAATAAAGGAAAGGGATGAAATTGAGGCGTTAAGAACGAGGCTTGAAGAAATGGAGGAAAAACTCGTGGCAAAAGAGGCAGAGATTGCTGAGAGGGAGGAGGAGATTAAAAGAAGGGAGGATGTGCTCAGGGCTAGGGAAGAGGATGTTGAAAGGAAGATTAAGGAGTTTGAATCAAAAAGGAAAGAATGGGAGAAAATCAAAAAGGAGCTTGAAAAAATATGAAGCGTTTCCTCACAATCCGCTCATGGTCATCTTGGTCATCATAATCTATTTTGCATTTAATGCACGTTTAATGGTCAATATTACGCGTAGAGCGCTTTATATACACAAATCGTACGCCAGTATGCATGATTTTTCTTAGAAATCGCAGCAGTACGACCCGCTATTCTATCTGAAGTTCAAGAACTCCCGTGGTTTTATTCATTGCACGCGATAGACGAACGCTATCAAAGCGCACAAGATAGACCTCACACAGGTTTCTCACACGGGCGGAGAATAAATGACCACCCACTACTGCGTTGTCCATCCTTGCAAGAGCACAGTGTATGTGCACATGCTCCTTCGCAATGGTGCCGTGAAGTGCTATAAGTTCCATAGGCTCGTTGAAATTGCGCTTAATATATCTCCTTTGCTCGCATGAATAATAGCCAAGTGTTACGTCTTCGAGCATTCCAATAGCAAAAACGATGCATGCTGAGGAAAGATTTGCTTTTTCAATTAGCCAGTCAAGACTGTTCATGAAATCCAAGCCATCGCCGAACTTTGCGATCAAAGCGCCTTCTTCTTCTCTCCACTGCACCTTGCCCTCCATGGTTGCAGGTAATTAAAACAGAATATATTACTGTTGTGTCACGTTTTACGACAACATTATGACAAAGCATGCTATGAAGGCTATTTTTAAATATGTGGAGCAGAATATCGCTCCTGCAATGAAATCGGAGGGGGATGAAGAAGTATCGTACAGGCCCAGAAATGTCAGGGAGATTTTGAGGGAGATGAAGGATATATCAGAACTTATGGTCGACCTTGCCTATTCTGCAATAATATTTGATTCTAAGGACATAGCAAGGGAGGTTAAGAAGCTGGAAGAGAAGATGGACAGGCTGAAGTACGAGATAAGGATTGCCTCCATGCTGGCTGCAAG
>QMTG01000008.1 GCA_003649915.1 Thermoplasmata archaeon | reverse complement strand
GTATCGAGCACATGGTGTGTGTAATCATGGCAAAAAATCTTAGCGGGGATTTCGTTGCAGACCTGTCAGACCTGTGCCACGTTGTTGAAAATCTGGCACACGATGCTCCTGTTAAACTGGAAAGGATGTGATGAAATGGCTGTGAGAACGTTTGTTGTTGTTGGTCATAGGGTTATAACATCGCCTGACTTCAATTTGAACGATCTCGCAGGCTCCACGGGCAGGCTTGACGTTTTGCTTAGATGTGTTAACTCTGCGTTTTTCCTTTCCCATGATATAAGGAGAGATACAGAACTTTACCTAATTATGCTGGGTCCACCGAACCCGCCAAAAACAATCAGGTTTGCTGGTAAAGAACTTAGGTACCTCAACCCAGATGAGAGGAGCACAGCAGCTCTCGTGAGAAATGCGTTGAGAGTGTGGAGGGATGGGGGAGGGGGAGGCAGGGAAATATGCGCATCCCCTGGGGTTTATATTTCCTGCATGGGTCTTTCTGACGTCCTTAAGAGCCTTGAAGGCAGGACAGTGTATTATATGAGAGAAGATGGGAAGGATTTGATGTTTTTGGAAATTGAAGAAAATCCCGTGTTCGTGCTGAGTGACCATCTTAATTTTAGTGAAGAGGAAGAGAAAGTTGTGCTAAAATATGCTAAGGAGATTGTGAGCGTTTCTCCGCTAAGCCTGCATACAGATCACTGTATAATACTTGTCCATAACGAACTTGATAGAAGGAGAGTGTAAAAAAGCGTGAATAAAAAGTAAGAGGTATACAACAATCTTGCATGATGCACCGATTACCACGTGCAATTTGTTTCTAAACCATTATGCCTTTTTCTTTTTCTTCATTAATTTCTCGCATATCTCTCTGTTCTTCTTTGCGTCTTCAAACTCTGGGTCGATCTCGAGAACGCGGTCATATAAGGTGATGGCCTCTTTGAATTTTTTCATAGCAAGAAGGACATTTGCCTTCTCAAACATTGCATCAACGTCCTCTTCGTGTTCGAGCACCCTATCAAAGCACTCTATAGCCTTTTCGTAGTTGCCAATATCCATATATGTTACTCCCATTTCATACCACGCGTCGATCTCGTTCTCGTCAATTGCAACTATTTTCTTATAAATCTCCAATGCTTCCTCGCTCTTACCCCCATCCGAATACAGAGCACCAAGGGCATACAGCGCATCAATGTTTCTTTCGTCAATTCCAAGAACTTTTTTGTAGCACTTTATCGCCTCATCAAATTTTTCCATATCTTCAAACGTTCTTCCAAGAACAAGCCACAAATCTGGTGATTGGGGATTTATCTTTATAGCCTGCCCAAATGCGTCTAGGGCGTCCTCTCTTCTCCCCATTTTATAAAGTGCTATCCCCATCATATACCAAGGCTTATCCCTGTCCGGGCGTAGAGAGGCTGCGTCCTTGAATTTTTTGAGTGCCTCTTCAACCATGTTTTTCTTCAACAAATCCTCTCCTGCAGACAAAGCTTCTTGGTAGTCGAACTCAACAACTGCTTCTTCCCCAGACGGTACTTCTGCAACATTAGATGCCTCTATCTCCGCTTCCGTTGGTATTTTTATGCCTTTAACAAGACCTGATACTCTGCGCTCCTTTTTCTTGTTTTTTTCTCCTTCAGCAGTCTCCACCTTTTCTTCCACCCTCCTTCCGAGTAAGTGCTCTGCCATTTCCATCTGCCTTTGCACGTCTTCCAGCATCCTCTTTGCAGCATCGTAATTTGGTCTCAGTTCTAAAGCCCTCTCCAAGGCGTTAATTGCATCGTAGTATTTTTCGAGATTGTACAATGCCTTTGCCTTGTTATACCATACCTCTGGAAGATTAGGGGCAATTTCACAGGCGCGGTCAAGGCATTTCAGCGCGTCATTGTACCTGCCCATCTCTATCAAAACCCTGCCTTTATTGTTCCATGCCCTTATGTCTTTCTCATCAATCTTGATAACATAATCGTAGTACTTTATACCATCATCGTACCTGCCCATTGTTACTAGTATGTTACCCTTGTTTAGAAGGATGCTCTTATTACGGGGGTCGAGCTTTAATGCGTCATTTATTGTTGATATTGCCTCACGATACTTGCCCATTTTTCCAAGACACAGCGCCTTATTTACTAAGGCTTCAACATACTTATCATTTATCTTCAGCGCTCTATCAAAACTCTTGAGGGCTTCATCATATCTGCCGAGTTTTCTCAATATAACGCCTATATTGTTCCACACAATCTCATTTTTTGGATTTTTCTTAACTGCCTCCTTATACCAACGCAATGCCTCTGTAAAATCCCCCCTCCTAAAATACTCATTTGCCCTCCTTATATCGCTTTCAGCCCCAACTCTTGCAACCATCCCCACAATTATCAGCCCAATCATACAATCTCGTAACATTATACAATAAATCTTTAAATTACTTTTGATTGTACAAAAAATCAGGGCACAAATATTGCCGCTGCAACGACTGTTGTCCACCTTCCTTTCTTATCACATCTCGCAGCCCTTGCTATGCTGCGTGTTTTAACAATCCTTCCATCTATTCTGAATATTTCTCTTTTCTCGTCATAACTCGCATCCATATCGAATTGTATTCCGAGGGTTGATGCCAGCATCTCCGCCGCCAAATCCTCTGCATGCTCGGCAGCATCTTTTTCATCCATACCATAGGCGTGATACTCGCTTATATATCCATGTGTTCTTTTATCTGCAGGTATTGCGCAGCCAATCGCTGCTGCGATTCTTCTTTCTGGCTCATTTGACTGATTCACTGACATAACTGTGTACACTATCTGCCCAGGACTGAGCATTCTCACCCCCCTATCCCGTGATATAATCTTGCATCCTGGTGGAAGAATGGAGGATACAGATACGAGATTGTATATCTCAATCTTTGCATCCCTCAGTGCCAACTCAAAACTCGCAAGTTTCTCCCTATGAACACCCACCCCACGTGTGAAGAACACATACCTGGGCACGAATGGGTTTTGCATACCCTCAGTCTTTTTTGCCATGGGGACGCATTAACTCCATCGTGGTATTTAAAATTTAACAATTTTAAACATCGCGTAATTAGCGTCTGATCTCATCAGTAACTTTTATATACTCCTCGCCACAATATCATATTTTGGGTGGTGAGGTAAGGATGACAAGGATGATAAAGGCAGAGTTGAAGAGCGTTGCAATGCTTCTTGAATGCAGGTATATAAATGAGTTCTGGGAAGATTGCATGCGAAAACTGGATGATGAGGTAAAAATAGTGCGATTTCTTGGCGAGGAAGAGTTGGAGGAATAATCGCAATTAGATGGTACGCATGCCCGATTTCGCCCCTACATCTAGTTCTCTCGCCTTTGCCTCAAGCATTTTAATCTTAGTTTCAATCTTCTGTATTTCCATCTGCAACTTTCTAATTCTAGCCTCACACTGGGTCTTCCTCATCTTTAATTTTGCGATCTGCCTTCTGTATTTTGCCGCTTTTTGCAAGTCTTTTGCCTTTTTTGCTGCCTCTTTCGCCTGCCTCTTTGCACTCTTAATATCTTGGGGTGAACTGTGATCCATCACAATCACCACATTCGCCAGTAATCGCGAGGTATGTTATAAAGGTAGCGAAAGTATTATCAACCCAGCAATAATGGGGATTGTTGACAAAGCTTTGTAATAATACGTTGTGTAAACTCGTCTCAACTGCGTGCCCGCTCTCAACTCGAAAATCTCAACATAAGGCACTATTTTTCTCCTGTACCATCCTTTGATTTCAGCCTCAAGACCCATCAATTGCTCAGTCATAAATATGCCAACAAATGTGTCAATTATTGGCGATATCTGGTGATAATCCAGCAATATGAGACCTGTTCCGTCATCCAGTTTTAGATCTTCCGAGTAAAATAAACCAGGTGCTCCTCTTCCTATTATCTTCCCCCTAAGCACAACAGGTATTCCTCTATTTGGACTCGCCTTTGGATTAGCAACAAGGTCTTTAACACAACTTTCCCTAAACCTCTTCGGATAACGGTAAAATGTTAGGTACATGAAATACATGATGCCTGCGGTTATTAGACCAAGACCAATGCCTTGGAAAAGCATACCTGTATAATACCACCAGAAAACCATTGGTACTATGCCAAGAAGGAATGAATATTTTGCCATAACATCCTTTATGAAATCATCCCAGTAACTTTCAGGCTTTACCAAATCAAACTCTATGTATGGCGTCATGCCCATTTCTTTTGCCATGTTGCTCAGCGCCAATATGCGCTTTGCTGGCAACGGATGAGTCATTGGGAGTTCAAGAAACTTCGCCCACGGGTTCCACAAATCCCACGCCATTGCCCTCTTAACGTTTTCCTTTGAGAACTTACCACTTGCTGTTGTGTTATAAGTCAGCGCTGTTGCACTATGTGCATCCATTATCATGAGAGAGTTTGAAAAGCGCGCTCTTGCCTTTTCATCGCCCCTGCTCTCATGTGCTAGACCGTATGCTATCTTTACAAGTGCACTTGCGAGGGCGTTTGGATTTTTCGTTTCCTGTGCCGAAAACCTGTCTGCCCAGTACTCACGATAACGGCTAATAAGGAGTGCAATCATTTGTCCAATCATATATAGTGCAAAGGATATTGCTGCTACAGCCAATATCATGGCGGTGTTCTCTGCCCTTCTTCTTTCCCCGTATCTAAATGTTAAGATTGCGCTCCTAAATACTATGTAGAATATTAGGGGGACAGATGCTATTATTGTCATCACAACAAAATCGTTATGCACTATGTGGCCGAGTTCATGACCTATAACGGCAATCCTCTCATCTTCATCGCAATATTCCAATATTCCACGGGTTACAACAACCCTTGCCCTATTTTTCGTCCAGCCATAGCAGAATGCATTGGGGTTGCTATCTGGAATTATTCCAAACCTTGGGACTGCAATTCCATGTTTTTTGCATGTTGTTATCACAAACTCCTCAACCCTTTTTCCCGCAGAAGACCATGGCACCCAATCAATCCTGTATATCCATGATATAATAAAGGGCGATACTGCCCACTGTGCAATTATAATTATCAATGCAAAGGCCAATGGTATTATCATGTAATAGCCATAAAAATAGCCCAGCGCCTCCATTATCGCCATTACTACTGCAAACAGCAGGGCAAAGAGCAGCGAGATTGCAAGATACATTCTTCCCGTTAGTCCCATGATGAATGCGTATAAACGATTACTATTAAAAATTTTCACAGAATATTTTGCAATAGATTAGGCACATCTGTTGGGAATTTTGCCACAGGTACGCCTGCCTCCTCAAACGCCCTTATTTTGCTCTCTGCAGTACCCATTCCTCTCGTTATTATTGCACCTGCATGCCCCATCCTCTTACCCGGCGGCGCAGTTCTGCCAGCAATGTAGGCAACGACCGGTTTGCTTACCTCTCTTTTTATATATTCTGCTGCATCCTCCTCCGCAGTTCCACCTATCTCACCAACAAGAACCACAGCCTTTGTTTGCTCGTCCTGCTCAAACATATGTAGCACGTCAACAAAGCTCAGCCCAACTATTGGGTCTCCACCAAGCCCGATAACTGTGCTTTGTCCAATATTATTTTGCGTTAGTGCGTTCACAATCTCGTATGTCAGAGTCCCACTCCTTGATGCTACTCCAACAAATCCCTCGGCAAATATGCTATTTGGCATAATGCCTACCTTTGCCTTAAATGGTGATGCAATACCTGGACCATTGGGTCCAACTATTACCGCTCCCTTGGTCTTAGCGTAAGATACAATCTCCATTGAATCATGAAATGGTACGCCCTCTGTCAAAATATGCAATACTTTTATTCCGTTGTATAGGGCTTCGAAAGCCGCATCCTTTACGTATGGTGCGGGGACGGCTATCATCGTGGCGTTGGGCTCCATTTCCATTGCTTCCTCTACGGTGTCATATACGGGGACTCCATGCACCTCTTGCCCTCCCTTGCCAGGCGTCACTCCTGCCACAACATTTGCACCAAACTTTATCATCTCACCTGTGTGGAATGAGCCCTGATGGCCAGTTATACCCTGCACGAGCACTCTTGTATTTTCATCAACAATTATTGCCATCACTTACCGCCTCCTTTGACCACGACCTCAGCACACCTTTTAACAGCATCCAACATTGTTGTATGGCACTCTACACCCCTTGCCTCGAGCATCTTTCTTCCAACATCTTCATGCACACCGCTTATTCTCACAATCATAGGGACATCTATGGGATATTCCTCAAGCGCTGCTACTATTCCCTTGGCAACAGTATCGCATTTGGTTACGCCACCAAATATGTTTACAAGTACTGCCTTTGGATTGGACTTTTTGACCAAATAAAATGCGTTCTTTACTATTTCAGGGTCATCAGTACCGCCGAGGTCTAGAAAAATTCTAGGCTTGGCACCAAAATGTGTGATAGCATCCAGTGTAGCCATTGTTAGCCCTGCACCATTGGCTATGACTGCAATATCGCCATCCAATTCTATTAGAGCGTAACCCATCTTCTTAGCTTCTCTCTCAAGATCTGTGCTTTCCTCAACATTTTCCTCAATCTCAGGATGACGATATAGGGCATCGGTATCAACAATTATTTTGGCGTCCGCTGCCCATAATTTCCCGTCTCTATCAACAACTAAAGGGTTTATTTCCACAAGTTCGCAGTCCTTCTCCTTAAATATTCTGTAGAGTTGTTTTATTATGCGTCCTAACTCCTTTTTCTGCTCAAGAGTGCATTTTTTAAGTAAATAACGAATCATAAAACCTTGAATGCCTATAAGGGGGTCTATGTAAAGCTTAATGATCTTTTCTTCGTCAACACTCTCTATGTCCACGCCACCTTCCTCGCTAAACATCAATAGCGGGCACTTATTTCTTCTGTCCAGTATTATACTTAGGTAAAGTTCACGCTCTATGTCCAGCTTTTTCTCAATAAGTAGTTTTTTAACCCTAACACCCTTTATCTGGGCACCTAAAAGTTCACTCGCTATTTTCTTTGCCTCATCAGTACCTGATGCAATCTTTATGCCTCCAGCCTTTCCTCTTCCACCAACAAGTACCTGCGCCTTCAGAACCACGCTTTCCTCATGCTTCTTTATATCGTCTACTTTATCAATCACGTAACCCTCGGGTACAGGTATGCCGTATTGGCGAAAGATTTCCTTTGCCTGATACTCGTAAAGCTTCATGTCCACCACCGTGACGCTGGGCGAAAAACCCTTTGAATATTAATTTGTTTCGTATAGGTCGCACGACTTAACACTAAAACATCCGTTGCATAAAGTATTTAAACGCGCCATGTCATAAACACCGCCCGCCGAACTGGTGATTGATGATGGCAAAGAAATTGAAAAAGACTAACCCCCAACTGGTCAGCACAATAAAAATGCTGAAAAAGAAGGCGTGGGAGAATAAGGCAAGAATCTGGAAGGATTTAGCCGAGAGGCTCGAGCGTTCCCTGAGCAATTGGGCAGAGGTTAATCTGAGCAGGATTGAGAGGTGTGCAAAGGATGGTGATGTGATAATCGTACCAGGTAAATTATTGGGCACGGGTGTGCTGACGAAAAAGGTAACAATTGCTGCCTGGAAGGTAACAAAAAGTGCAAGGGAGAAGGTGGAAAAGGTCGGGGGGAAAGTGATATCTTATGCCGAGCTTATTGAGAAGAATCCGAAAGGCTCCGGGATAAAGATAATGGGTTGATAGATATGGCAATAATTGATGTCAGCAATGCTGTTGTTGGGCGTGTCGCCTCGCGTATTGCCAAAAGATTGCTGGATGGTGAGGAGATAATAGTTGTGAATGTTGAAGAGGCAATAATGACAGGAAACAGGGATCAGATTATAGAAAGGTACATGCTTAAAAGAGAACTTGGGAGCATTCACAAGAGGAAGGGGCCTAAGTATCCAAGGATGCCTGATAGATTGTTCAGGAGAGTAGTAAGGGGGATGTTACCATACAAGAAACCGCACGGTAAGGAGGCATTTAAAAGGCTAAAGGTTTACATAGGTGTGCCAAAGGAGTTGAAAGACAGAGTTAATGAGTTTGAAAGGGCTGCCGAGAGCAAAAAGTACAAAAAATATATAAAGTTAGGAGAAATATCAAGAATGCTCGGTGCAAAATTTGAGGTGAAGAAATGAAGGTTGTGACCACGACAGGAAAAAGAAAAACTGCTATTGCAAAGGCTGTGCTTAGGGAAGGAAAGGGTAGAGTGAGGATAAACAGCGTTCCCGTGGAGATATACACACCTGAAGTTGCTAGGCTAAAAATAATGGAGCCTTTGATACTAGCGGGAGAGTTGGTAAAGGGCGTTGATATAAGCGTGAGCGTGCGCGGCGGGGGTGTTATGGGGCAGGCTGAAGCCGCGCGTATGGCTATTGCTAGGGCACTGGTTGAGTATTTTGACAATAAGGATCTTGAGGACAAGTTTAAGGCGTATGACAGAACAATGCTCGTAGGTGATATCAGGCGCAAACTTCCAAAGAAACCACTGGGCAGGGGTGCAAGGAAGAGAAGGCAGAAATCGTACAGGTGATCGGTATTGTTGATTGATGTTCAAGGCTGTAAAAAGTTAGTAAGGTTGGATGAATGAATTGGTAGGAGAGTGGTAAGGCATGATAATACCTGTGAGATGCTTCACATGTGGTGCCGTGATAGGATCTGCTTATGAAGAGTTTAAGAGGAGAGTGGAGTCTGGGGAGAACCCGAAGGATGTTCTCGATTCTCTGGGAATAAAGAGATACTGCTGCAGGAGAATGTTACTCTCTCATGTTGAACTCATAGACGATGTGATGGAATTTGGGTGATTGATGGCGGCTGGTTATGTAAAGCGATTGATGGTACATAATTGCGCAGGTAACCAATGTAATGATGATGCATGATAGCGGGAATGTGTGGGGCCGTAGGGTAGCTTGGACGATCCTCCCAGCCTGGGGCGCTGGTGACCCGAGTTCAAATCTCGGCGGCCCCATCGGCCCCGCTTTTTTGTCGTTTTTGTGGGTGAAATGCTGAGACCGATTGCCTTTACCTCCTTTTCCCCTCATCACAAAGATAACTTTTACCAGCAGAACTCTGCCCTGAAATACGTGGTGGACGTGGTCTCCTCAATTGCACCAAACGCCATTTCGCCCTTCGCCTCCGAGATGCTTATTGTCATCCTTTTATCGCCACCCTCGCCCGCCCCAGCAATAGAGCCAAAGAATGATACTATTGTTTTGACAGGCGTACACAGGCTTATTCCAACACTCCTTTCCATACCACCAATCTCGACATCTCCGCATAGCGAGAAAGATATACCCAGTTTTTCCATTATGTTGGGCGGGGATAAGGATAGGCATGGAGGGCACGATGGGATGGCGTAAATTATGCTCTTTATTTTGTTTATTATGTACTCTATAAGGGATTTGACAGCTTTTGCAACAAACTCAATTATTTGAGCGAGGGTGGAGATTGCATTGGATATTATGACTGCAATCTTTCCCTTGAGACCTGCCAGTGTTCCGCCGGATACCCCCACGCTAAAATAAATCTCTATTGATGTACTCTCATCCATTATTTTTTCTATCCTAGAGGCAAGAGCCCTTATCCCTTCACCGATCTGGGATGCAATATCGCCTATTCCTTTTGCATCCCTAATTCCATCAATAATGTAATGCACAGTGTCTAAGAAGGAATCTACTATCGCCTCTTTTATTTTCTCAAGTTTGTTTTTATCTATGACCAATGATATTCCACCAGACATGTCAATGAAAACACCAGGGGCTGGTGTGGGTATGTGCACTGTTGGGCTCTCAACCCCTATTTCTTCGCTTTTTTCCTCAAAAACCCCAGCCTCATAGTCTATTTTAAGCCTCCCCGCTACGAGAGCAGTACCCCATAACCACCTCTCCCCATTCTCGTATGCGTCCGTATCCATACCTAGGAAAACTGTTGCTATACGCCCGGTGTAATTCATCGTCGCCCTTAGCCCATCGTTGCTTAGGACAAAGGACAGGTTCATACCCTGCTTTTCCACAACAGCCCTGCACATGCTTTTATCCTCGGGGACAAAAATTGTGAAGACCATGCCAAAGGCTGTAAAACTTGCAGTGCCGGGCTTGAGAAAGAAAAGTATTGCCCTTGATACAAGCGATACACCTTTCCCTATAGCGCTCATAGCGCTCCTGAATACTTTCTCTATTTGCTGGTAAAGTTCCTTCAAAATTCTGGCACCAACCTCTAACAACTTTTTAATCAGTTTTACGATTATGTCCACTACGACCTTTAATATGTTCAGAATCCACCGAACAACGCTCATTATCTTTTCCCATATTTTTGACAGTGCCTTCCATATATCCTTGGTCAAGGTGCGTGATGGCTCATAATCCACACCTAATATGGGCCAGCCCGAGTAGGCAACTATATCTTCATCAATAACCAAAGTCTCATTATCGCTGATGGCGCTTTCGCAGCCATACCCGCTGGCATAGGCTTTTGCGCTAAAGTTTGCAATAATCGTTATATGCCAAGTGGTCTCGAAGGGCGAGGATAGGGTGAGTGTCGTGGGATCCGTGTAGTGCACACCGTGTCCGCGGCTCACCCATATAATTCCTTCGTTTTTCCCTAGTGTTTGTGAAGAAAAAGGCCTTTCTGCCACAGGGGTGAAGTTTATTGGCGAGAATTTTGCAACTATTTTCTTCAACTCACCTTCCTCGCCATACTTGGAAAAAATGTACGGATACTCACTACTCTTGTTCTTATCCCAATAAATTACGTACTGTAGACTCTTTGTTGATAGTACTTTATGGGATAAAAACATACGCTCCCAGACGAAGTGCAGGTATTCTGTAATCATATAAAGGATGTTTTTTGTTGCGGAAATTAGCCATGAGGATATTATCGATGATGCCTCCCCTGTGGATTTTTCGATTGCAGAGTTTATTTCGTCAATCTTCTTGCTTATTTTTGACTTCAATGTACTTAGTGTGCTCTTTATACTTTCCCGCATATCGTTCCAAAAGTCCTCAAGACCATTCACATAATCCTTTATGCATTCCTTCAGTTCCTCATAGTCTTCTTCATGACCTATAGATTTGAATACTGCATGTATTAAGCCATCAGCCGCTTCCGCAATCTTTCCACCCACCTTCTTAAATGCGCTCTTGGCGCTTTTGCATAGTTTGCTCACCACGGCGTTTTTTGCATTTTCTAGCCATGAGCCGAGAGTATTAAGGGCGTTAAGAACAGCCGAGCGCATGCCGGGCAGTATTTTATTGGCAATAATATCTAAAATATTCTTAAGAAAATCCTTGAACAGGTTTTCTTTGTTTAGGTTGCTAATGAATGCCTCAACAGCCTGCTTTAGCCAATACTCTGCAACACCCACAGTATACTCAACGTACGATTCAGAATCGTTCGGGTTTATTTTAACTATTGGTTTATTTCGATTCTTGAAAAGCGTCTCTGAGATTACGGATGCAACCATGTCTGTAATGTCGCTAACAAAAACGCTCACGATATCAGAAACGCTTGGATACACCTCATCGCTGCAAAGCGAGGCAGTTTGGTAGTCCCAGCATTGAGCATAGTCTGGTGTTTGTGTCTTGCCCGTAGATACATCCGATACTGTAAAACCGCTGTACTGTAACGATACTGTTAGGTTCTTTATCTCTATTTTTGCATCATCACCACTGACATTTATTTGCATATACAGCGTGTAGTTTGTGGGCTCTACTGTTGTTGTCAGGCTTTTCCTGCAATTCTTGTGTGATTCCGTGAGAGTCGCCATATGCGTATTTTTCTCGCCATCATAAATATAAATGTCCACAGTAGCATTCCTGGATACATAATCAAAGGATATGTTCAAGGTTGCTTTTTCCCAGAAAAACTCAAGAATTTTGTTTATCACCTCGTATATAGGATTTGCGGGGAGCGTGTCTGCCACCGGATGGTTTGAGCGTATACATATTGGCATGGTAAGAATGGCATTTTTTCCCTGAGAAACAAAACTGTAATTTTTTTCTTTAACGAGCAGAATATTCCCAGCGTCGTCGTATACTGATGCATTAACAGTGCATACAACCCCCGCGCTTTTATTTATCCCGTAAACGAATAATTCTGCAGGGACATCAGGGGATGTGCTTAAGTACTCTATGGTTTCATTATTGCCGTATCCGAAGGATATTGAATCAATTGTCGGGCTGAGAACGTGAATTGTCAGCCTTGCTTCCTTATCACCTTTTGCATAGTGTGCACTCAGATTTGCCCATCCGCCCTTTCTCCCTGCAACTATATACGCCTCTGAGTTTTTGGCAGCAACGCTAATACAATCCCCTGAAAAATTCCATGTGCAGTTAATGGGGCCAAGATAACCAGCAGTGTGGTTATAGCCCAACGCCGTAACCTCTGCTTCTTGGCATACTCCTAGCGTTATGAGCGATACATTGCTTCCCATAAAACTGAGCGCTATTTCGTCAACTGTTGGGCTCAACACATTAACGATCAGTTCTTTAGATAACAAACGTTTGCCATCGCGAAATGATACGTTTATTTTGCATGTCCCATACTCTTTGCTCGCCGCTGTAATCGTAGCGCTCGTTCCCTCTGGTCTGACATCCAAGATATCGCCACAGTACTCCCATGTCGCATTACACTCCCCAATACTCCCAACGCTGTCATTAATTAGAATTGTATAGAGTTTTATAACACCCCCAACGGGAAGTGTTATGTTTTCCACGCATCCTTGCGAGGAATACACAGAAATACCATCCGCCGATGGTGGGGTCAAGTTAAGAATTATAGTGCCGTAGCCGTAACTTGCGTTGTACGCTGTTATTTTCACAGCACCACCGCTGCCATACAAGGCCGAGCTATAAGTAGCCATCACTTTTCCATCACCCTCCGATAGTGATATTCGGGAATCATTGCTGTGCCAGTCGGCGATTACCATTGTGTTGTTCACAAAGGCTCCGAGTTCGACGCTCTCCCCTGCACTTAGTGTGGTATTTCCATCCAGAACCCTAATCTTGAGAGAATTGTTGGTTAAAGAGCGGGACTGATTTTCCACATCCAGCCCAAGTATTGCATTCATGTTTTTGTAGTTGGCGTGGAGAGCGTATTCGCCCTCAATCATGGGGTGAAAAAGATAATGGCCCTTGCCTAAAACTTCAATATATCCGCCGAGGTTACTCAACGCCAATGTGGAATTTATACTCACAACACGCTCATCTCTGACTATTGCTCTTACAACGTAGCCCTCGCCAATATCGCGACCACGTAATATTGTTGTGCGCTCAATACCCAGTTTTTGAAGAGCATTTCTAACAAAGCCTATTATTTTATTTCCAATGCTGTTTATGCCTAGATAGTCCAAGTACTTGAGAATAAGTTGGTCTATTGCCGCATACATCGCTTGGGATATCATATTCTCAACCCTTATCTCATCACCATCGTAGCCCATGTAGAGGGCGAGCAAATCAGCAGGGTCAATTACTCCCCTGTTAGCATAACTCCTCAAAATTTTCATCAGCGATTTGGATGGTGGATATTTTTCCTCAAACTCTTGGTAAAAATCGTGCCCTATGTACCGCAGGTGGCGGGCTGCCTCAAGCGCCAGTGCCATGTTTGTGGCAAGCGCTACATCCTTCCAACATATAACCCTTGCCTCTTCCCTCTCGCCCATTATTATCCTGTACTGTACGAGCATTGTTATCATGTACTTGATTATATCAGCCAACTCCCCCCCGCTCAAGGCGTATGTGAAACTGGAGAATTTGCTCCTTATAAAGGGGGCAATTGTCCCAAGCCTTTCCTCAATGGGCAGTTCAATATTCGCCCTCTGCTCACCGGCAGTTGCCGAGTAATTTATCATCCCAACAACAGCATAATCCACAACATAATCTACAGAACCTTCCCCTGACTCGCAGAACGTGTTGGGATAAAGTACATTTTTCCCCATCATGTTATCCTTTTTCACGCCAAAATATGGTGTGATATCAAGGGTAGAGGACTTTATCGGAATTATTGTTAAAGAAAAGTTGTTAACGTACACATTACACCCCCCAATTGTCATTGGAAACGCGTTTGAGATATACCTGCTGAAGCGCTCTCTTGTAATATTTAATATATCGCCAGCATATTCGAGACCTTCTGCACACCCCAGTGCAATAACACCCAATGCGTTCTCCACCATCATATGAGCCTTAATCATTGCAACCTTCATTCCCCTGTTCCTCTCAATAATCATAAGTTCTTGCATATGCGCTTGCTGTATCATGCTTATGTATGCTGTGGAAAAAACTGCAAGCACGAGTATGAGAGCAGCAATCGGGGCAAAAAACCCGCTTGCTGTAAGATTAGTGCTGAGACGCTTTATCCTCATGCTGCGGCGAAAAATAATTGTATTCTTAAACCTTTTTATCCCTGCGCTATGGCTTATAGAAAAGTTTTAATTTGTGCTACGTATTAAGATTTGCAACATGGAAGATAATAAATTCAATTTTGACTGCCCATACAGGGATGACAAAGGAATATGCCACTGGAAGTATGAAGGGTATGGATGCATTGAGGAGAAGTGTGAGTATTACCGCATGGTGACAACTGGCAAGTGCAAGTATTACAATAACGGCTTTTGTGAGAAATACGGTGCATTTTTCTGTGCAGGACCAGGGTTCTGCGATACTGAAGAAGACTACAAGAACGCCATGAAAAAGGCATGGGGTGCACTGAAAGAGCGGGAAATTGAGGAGTGTGTTGAGGAAAGAGATAATGGCTGTATTTTGAGGGTGGAAGTTATCGCAGGCGCCAAGGAGAGTAGGATAGTTGGTTATGATAAACAGCGCAGAAGACTGAGGGTTAAGGTTGCAAAAGAGAGAAGAAAGGGTGCAGCGAACGCGGAACTTCTCAAAGTCATAGCAGATACGCTCAGAGTTAAAAGAAAAAACGTGGAAATAATGCATGGGCACAGAACGAGGGAAAAGGATGTTATGATAAGAGGTGTGAAGCCCTGGGTTGTTGTTTCCTCAATAGTTAGACAAATGGAAAAATGATAGCAGATGCCCTTGAAGAATTGGAAAAAACAATTGACGAAATGATAGAGTTGAACAAAAGCATTCCTGTAATAGTTGAGGGAGACAGGGACGTAGCTGCCCTCAGGCGTGTGGGAGTTGTTGGCAAAATTATCGTGATAAACACAGGTTTATCAATAGAGGTGCTATGCGAGACTATTGCCAGGGAATATGATGAGGTTATAATTCTCACGGACTGGGATAGAAAGGGTGGAATGCTTGCAAGGAGGCTGAGGGAGTTGTTGTTGGCGAATGGGACAAAGTGCAATGAAAGCATAAGGGCAAAACTCTCGTTTATATGCAAGAGAAGCATTAAAGACGTTGAATCCTTGCCCCAGTACATAGAGAGGCTGAGGGAAGAGAAAAGAAGAAGAAAACGCTGAGCGTGCGAGGGTTTGCCATGCACTCATTCTTTGATATAATCATCCTTGCCATGATATGGATGCTCGGTGCAATCGTGATACTCCAAGCCATTACGAGGAAGAAAGAGGGAGAAAAGTTATGGGCAGTTTATGGGGAGGTTGCGAAAGAACTGGGTCTTGCAGAGAGGGAGGAAGTAATGGCGGGCTACGGTTTTCCTGATGTTGTTGGAGAGATTAAGGGGCGTAAAACATTTATACACCCGATTGTTGGAAAAGGAGGAGGGGGTTTACCAAAGACAGCGTTTGCTGTCGAGCACAAGATTAAATTTAATGGAAAAATAATGATTACCACAACAAAACCCCTCAAAATGGTGCCAAGATCTTTTCGCCACAAACTCACCCTTGCTAATCCTTACGGGAAAGATTGGGCTTTTTTGGTGAGCGGGCAGTCAAAGGAGGACATAAAGGTCGTGGCTGAACTGTTCTCAGGGGATGCACTGGGCCTGCTGAGCAAAATTGTGCATAGAAATAATGAAGATTTTCTTTACTTTTTCTTAGAATCAGGGATTGCCATCCTCTACACCCTTGACTGGGAGAACGATAAGGAAAACTTGAAAAATAACCTCCTAGACACACTAAAACTCGTTGAAATTATGGAAGCAAACGCGCCCTATCTTGATCCGAAAATAAAAAGCGAATTGTTTGTGCGTGCTGAAGGGAAATCTTTATCTAAGGCTCGAGATATGTTTCTCTCGGCAACCCTGATCCCATTAGGTGTAATAATACTTGTTTTTCTTGCGCCAACAGTCTCAGATATATGGAGCATGGCTGTGGTGGTGAGCATAGGCCTACTGGTAATACTCATTGGCACAACAAGAATTTATGCGGCAATGTTCATGAAAAAGCCTACCTCAGGATCAGAGGGACATTTCTGAGCCAATCAATATCGCTTATATACAACTGGCGCAAATCGTGTATTCCAAGTTTGAGCATTGCAAGACGTTCAAGGCCGAGACCCCAAGCAAGCACTGGATATTTTATCCCAAACTGTTCTGTAACTTCCGGGCGAAATATCCCTGCTCCGCCTAGTTCTAGCCACTTGCCTCCATAGTTTACCTCGACCTCCAGACTCGGCTCGGTATATGGGAAATAAGATGGGCGAAACCTTATGTTTGGAAAGCCCATTCTCTGGTAGAACTCTTTAAGCACTCCCATGAGCATTGAAAAGTTTGCATCCTCCTCCATCAATATGCCCTCAATCTGGTGAAACTCAGGCAGATGAGTGGGGTCTAGGTTCTCCCTTCTAAACACCCTCTCTATGGAAAAAACTCTTATCGGTGGTTCGTTGTTTTTGGACAAATACCTTATTGTATTCACCGTTGTATGGGTGCGTAATATTGCCTTCCTCGCCTCATCAGCACTCCACTTGTATCCCCAGCCCCTTGACCCAGTCTTCCACCCATTTTCGTGTATTTCTGCCACAACCCTTGCAATCTCCTCATCAATGTCCATGAGCAAGCTATCCACATAAAATGTGTCCTGCATATCCCTTGCAGGGTGATCTTGAGGGATGAAAAGGACGTCCATGTTCCAAAAAGCAGATTCCACATAATTGCCGCATATTTCCTCAAACCCCATTTCAATAAACACTTCCCTGACATCGTCCATTATCGTGGTTAGTGGATGTTCCTTTCCACCGTAGGTTTTTGGAACAAACCTTTCAACATCGTACCTGCGAAATGACACCTCCCTCCACAGACCGCTCTTTATGAGTTCGGGTGTGAGTTGTGTTACCTCTTCCTTCACTTCTATGCCGCGCTTAACTGCCTCTATGCCAAGGTCTGTGAGCGTTATCGTCCTTACCACCCTTTCTCTCACGCACACCAGGTCCCGGCGGGAGAGAAGCATGTCAATCGCGTCCTTATCAACATCGTCCTCGCTAACCTCTCCCTTTGTAAGAAGGGATAAAACCTTCTCATCCCGCCCCTGCTTTTTGAGCATGTCTCTGCCCCTATCTGTTAAGACTAAGGTTGTACTCCCTCCAGACTTATCAATATCAACCCATCCCTTTCTTTT